>JAEYWW010000104.1 GCA_023428805.1 Armatimonadota bacterium
CTTTTGCGCTGCTCACAGTACGAGGTCACGACGCGCACCACCAGTCCAACCAAATGTACTTTGAAACGGGCGCCGTGATCGTTGCCCTGATCCTGGTCGGCAAGCACCTGGAAACCCGCTCCAAGCAGAGCATGGGCGGGGCGATTCGGAGTCTGATGAACCTGGCTCCCGCTCAGGCGGTCGTCGTGCACGAGGGCGGGCATGAGGAGAGCATCCCCCATTCCGCAATTCAATCCGGCATGGTGCTCCGAGCGCGCCCCGGCGAGAAGATAGCAGTCGATGGCACGGTGCTGGAGGGCGCGTCCTTCGTGGATGAGTCGATGCTGACGGGGGAATCGGTGCCCATTGAAAAGAAGCCCGGCGATCTGGTGACGGGAGCCACCCTGAACACATCGGGAGCCCTCCTCTATCGCGCAGAGCGGGTCGGAAAGGACACCGTGCTCGCCAAGATCATCCAAATGGTTGAGCACGCGCAGGGGTCGAAGGCTCCGATCCAGCGGCTGGCCGACAAAGTTTCGTCGATCTTTGTGCCGATTGTGATCGTCATCGCCCTGGCGACCTTTGGAATCTGGATGCTGCGTGGTGCGACCTTCGCCGAAGCGATCCTTCCGGCGGTTGCGGTCCTTGTAATCGCCTGCCCCTGCGCCCTGGGACTGGCGACGCCGACCGCCATCATGGCGGGCACAGGGCGGGGGGCGCAACTGGGGATCCTCATCAAAGACGGCTCCATTCTGGAGTCAGCAGGCTCGATCAAGACCGTTCTGCTCGACAAGACCGGCACCATCACGCAAGGCAGGCCCGCCTTTGCTGATGCCATCGCGGTTGCCAACCATTCGGTGGATGATTTGCTGACATTGGCCGCTTCCGTTGAAAAATTCAGCGAGCATCCCATTGCCAAGGCGGTCGTCGCAGAGGCAGAAAAGCGGAGCCTTGATCTGCATGATGCAGGCAGTTTTCAGGCCGAGGTTGGACGGGGCGTTTCCGCCTCGATCAACGGGCAACTGGTCCGCGTCTCCTCTCCACACGGAATCAGCAATCTGCCGAAGGAAGTGGCTGAGTGGGAAAGCATTGGCCGGACCGTCATGGTCGTCGCTCTTGATGATCTGACTTTGGGCATCATCGCGGTCGCCGATCAAATCGGCGAGCACAGTCAGGAGGCGGTGGCAGAACTACAGAGCTTGGGAATTGAGCCCGTGATGATCACCGGCGACAACGAGCGAACCGCGCGGCACATCGCAGCGCAGGCCGGGATCACCCATGTTTTTGCGGAGGTTCTGCCGAGCGGCAAAGCGGACGCAGTGCGGTCTCGACAGGCCGGCGAGCGTGTGGCGATGGTTGGCGACGGCATCAATGACGCCCCCGCCCTGGCCCAGGCTGATCTCGGCATCGCCATCGGCGGCGGGACTGATGTGGCGATGGAGACGGCTGGGATCACGCTTCTTCGCGCCGACCTGCGCGGAGTTCCGCAGGCCATTAGACTTGCCAAAAACACACTCTCCACCATTCGGTGGAACCTGGTATGGGCCTTCGGCTACAACGTCGTCATGATCCCGCTGGCGGCAGTGGGCCTGCTGAACCCGATGTGGGCGGCGGGCGCAATGGCGTTCAGCAGCATCTCAGTGATTTTGAATTCACTCAGGCTGCGAAGGTTCAACTGAGAGCTCTGACCCACGCTTCCCGAGCTCGTACTGCGATCTCACGGCAGTCTTCGCCCACGGCATTGACGTGCCCCATCTTGCGTCCTGGCTTCATCTCTGATTTGCCGTACCAATGAAAATGCGCGGTTGGCTCAGTTCGGAAGGTCGCCTCCATGCCGACTCGCCAGTCTCGATCGGTTTCAACTCCCAAGATGTTCGCCATGCACGCAGGCTGACCTTTTGGTTGAGGAATGTCATAGCCCATTGTCAACCTCACGTGCATTTCAAACTGGGAAATCCCTCCCCAATCGAGGGTGTAGTGTCCGGTGTTGTGCGGGCGCGGGGCGATTTCGTTGATCTTGAAGCTCCCATCCTCAAGCTCGAACAACTCAACCCCGAACAGGCCGTAGCCCTCGACCGCTTCCACCGCCGAGATCGCGGCTTCACTGGCGTCAGTTCCCGATGGGAACACCAGGTCGCAGACGTGGTTCTTCTGGATAGTCTCCATGGTCGGAAAGCAGACCGTCTTCGTCCGGGAGCGCGCCACCATCACGGCCAGCTCACGTCGGAACGGCACAAACTGCTCGGCCAGCCATCCCCCCTGCTCCCAGAGTGGACGATGAGATTCAAAATCCTCGGCAGTCCGCGCATATCGCGTCCCTTTGCCGTCATAGCCTCCAAAGCGAGCCTTCAAAACCATGGGAAAGCCAATCTGTTCAACCGCATGGTTGACATCGACTGCCAAAGGAGTCGGTGCGCCATGACGGAGGTAAGCCTCCCGCTGATGCAGCTTGTCTTGGATGGTTTGGAGAGTTTGGACCGACGGAGTGAGGACCTCAGGATCAGTTCCAGAGAAGACCAGCGCCTCCGAAATCACACCTGCCGGAATGAACTCGTTCTCCAAAGTCACCCTGTGGCAAGATCGAAAAACGTCCGCCACTTTGTCCGGGTCATCCAACCGTCCGGTTAAGTCATCCGCCACCTGGGAGGCGGGAGTGTCCACTCCCGGATCCAGCGAGAGGCATCTCAGGCCCATTCTCTGGGCGGCTTGGATGGACATGCGCGCCAGCTGCCCTCCCCCAAGAAATCCAATATCGTAGGGCTTCATCGCATCTCCACAATCTGCTCTTTTCGCGGCTCAATCAAAGTGGCGTGCTCCATGTCACGAACCCGGATCACACCGATCAATTCAGTTCCATCCACCGTGACGCCCAGCCTCGCCGCCGCATCGAACCCCCACTGCAGGATCTGATCCACGTAGGTTTCGTTCGGCTTCGTGAGATTCATGCTGAGCTGGCTGATGCCGCGTGATGGAAGCATGAATCCCAGCGCCCGAACTCCGCTGAACATGGGGTCGTCGTCCCGCCGCCGTGATCTGATCCGCGAGGCCAAGTTGGACGCGATCACACCGCGCTCCTCCTTCAGATTCAGGTTCATTGCAATCAGAAAATCGCGCTGACCCATCACTGCCGCCCCCCAGCGTTCATGCGCCCGCCGAGGGCCAAAATCGGGGTCAATCTCATCCGCGATCAACCCGCCAAAACCACCTTTTCGCAACGAAGGCAACTGGCGTGAGTGCCGTCCTTTCTCCGACTTCTCGTACAGGAAGACCGGCAGGCCAAACCGCTCCGAAAACTCAGCCGCAAACTCATCAACCCAATGGTTGAGACTCTCCGCATCCGAGGCATCGTAGGGAATGAACGGGCAGACATCCAGGGCGCCAATCCGGGGATGACAGCCGACATGACGATTCAGGTCAATCGAGGGCAGAATCGCATCTCCCAACTCCAGGAGGCACTCCCCAACAACATTCGCTTCACCCGAAAAGGCCGTGACGGATCGGTTGTGATCGAGATCGCCTTCGAGAAAGTGAATCTCTACCTGCCGGGCTTCCAGCAGATCGCGGCAGGTGCGGATCAGTCCGTTGTCGCGCCCGAAGGACCAGTTGGGGACGGTCAGAATCCGCATGGCCTACATGCCGACCGTGTTGTATCCGCTGTCCACGAAGATGATCTGACCGCTCACGCCCTTGCTCAAGTCGCTCAGCAGATAGACCGTGGTGCCCGCGACCTCGGTTTGGCCGAATTCCCGCTTCAGCGGCGCGCGATCCTGCACATAGCCGATCATATCGAGCAAACCTTTCACTCCACGAGCGGCAACCGTATTGATCGGACCGGGGCTGACGGTATTGACCCGAATCCCTTTTCCGCCGAGATCGTTTGCCAGATAGCGAACACAGCTTTCCAGAGCCGCTTTGGCGACTCCCATCACGTTGTAGTTGCCCACCGAACGGGTCGAGCCGAGATAGCTCATCGTCACCACGCTCGCGTCCTCGTTGAAAAGCGGCTCCAGAGTGCGGCTGAGGGCGACCAGCGAGTAGGCGGAGACGTCCATCGCCATCTTGAATCCCTCGCGGCTCGTGTCCAGAAACCGCCCTTCCAAGTCGCTCTTGTCGGCATAAGCGGCGGAATGCACCAGGAAGTCAATCTTGCCGTAGGTGGACTCCACCTCACGGGCGAGCTGCTCCAGTTGGCTGTCTTCGCTGAAGTCGCAAACGAAGGGCTTCATGCGGTCATTGCCTTCGATCAGGTCTTCGACACGCTTGAGCATCCGGTCGTTCTGTGCTCCGATCCCGACTTCCGCGCCGTGGGCGGCGGCCATTTCGGCGATGGCCCAGCCGATGGAATTCTTGTTCGTGACGCTGAGGACGAGCCCTTTCTTGCCTTCCAAAAGCATAGGTCATTATGGCCCGACAAAAAATGGGCGCTCCGGTCCCGGAACGCCCCACTATTCTCATCTCTTCGGTTTAGGAAAGCTGCTTTGAGCCTTTCCCTCAATTCTCGGCAGGGCATTGCGGAACTGGAGACTGAGTGACTAGAATCGGGCCATGAGCAAGCGCAGTCGCCCATCTCGACGCGAGGTTCTCAAAACCGCATCTGCGGCCGCTATTGTAGGAGTTCCGAAAATGAGCATCAGCGCCCCAAACCCTCAAGAGCCGGTCATTCTTTGCGCTCCCGAGGACAAGGGGTTCAATGCCACCTACTTCAAAAGACTCCGTGAGCGCGGCGAGCCCACGGAATACAAGGGGAAAAACCTGGACCTCATCGGCATGCCGATCGGCGGCATCGGTGCCGGGATGCTCTATCTGGGCGGAGATGGGCGGCTTTGGCTTTGGGACATCTTCAATCAGCCCAACACCCGGCCAACCGACGGCATCACCTACTCCCGGCCCCTTAAGCCGATCCACCCGATCGAATGCCGATTCGCCATCTCGACTGACGAAGGAATGGCTTATCTCGATCAAGAGGGCTGCGATGACATCACCTTCAAAGGCCAATATCCCATCGCCCACATCCGCTACAAAAATGCGGGCGGCTTGGGTTTGGATGTTGAGCTCGAAGCGTTCTCACCCTTCATTCCCCACGACGAAGATGCGTCCGGGATGCCGGCGGCATTCCTCACTTACCGCATCACCAACAAAACTGATCAGAATCAGAATGTCCGCGTCGCAGGAACTTTGGAGAACGCGGTGCTCAAGTTTTCTGGAGCAAAGCAGAAGGGCCAGCGCCGCCTCAAGCCCCATGAATCGAGCGGCTGGCGCGGCTTGATCATGACTGCCGGCATCAGCAAGACCGAAGCCCCCCAGAAAGACGAAATCATCGAGGACTGGTCCAGAGGATACGCAGATTGGTCAGCCTCTGGAACCGCATTTGGAGCGGGCCCGCGCGAAGCTTCAACGATGCCCGGCTACATGGGTGATCTCGGCGAAACAGGCAAGTTTTACGTCTGCACGCACAACAACCTGTCCGGCGAAGATGTGATCCAAGCGGACACCCACATTGGCCGACTCACTCGGAAGCCGCTCCGCATCTCCCAACCTTGGCTGAGCTTCCAGATTGGAGGTGGTAATCACGTGGGCAAGACCTGCATCAACTTGCTGGTCGACGGAAAAGCCGCCCGCACCCAGACAGGTTCGAACAGCAACCGCATCGGCTGGAAATCGTGGGATGTTCGCGAGTTCATAGGCCGCGAAGTCGTGCTCGAAATTGTCGACGAGGAGCGTGGAGGTTGGGGGCAGATCGCCGTGGGCGAAATCAGGCAGGGCGAGGAGCCCTATTCGCCCCCCTACCAGGCTGAAAGACAAGGCGACTTTGGAGCAATGAGCCTGATGGTGGCGAGCCAGGCGCCTCCCCACAACGAACTGCTCGCAAAGATGCCCGGGATGAATGCGGCTGGCGAAAAGTCCTCGAACCTCGACCAGCAGCTCGTCGGCGGAGTGGAGGCATTTGACGAGATTGCGCCAGGACAGAGCCGGGAATTCACCTTTGTCATCGCGTGGCACTTCCCCAACCCTTGGCGTGATTCCCTGAGCCTGCTGCAGAACGCACGCGATCTCAAGCTTTGGTACGCCAAAAAGTGGCCGACGATTGATGAACTGCTGTCAGATGCAGCCGAACAGTTCGATTCCCTGCGTTCCCGCACCCGAAAGTGGCGGGACGCCTGGTATGGCGGTTCGCTTCCCCATTGGCTGCTCGAACGTGTCCACATCGCCGCCGACGCGCTCGCCACATCGACCTGCTGGCGGTTCGACAACGACCGCTTCTACGCGTGGGAGGGCAATTATTCGTGCGCGGGAACATGCACCCACGTTTGGGGATACGCGCAGGCGGTTGGATACCTCTTCCCCAATCTGGAGCGCGGACTGCGAAAGAACATCGACTACGGAATCGCCTGGCACGAGGACGGCTCGATCGACTACCGCGCCGAATACCACCGCATCGTCGCCCACGACGGACAGTGCAACATCATCATGCGTACCCTGCGGGAGCATCTGAACTCTCCAAACATTGAGTTCCTCGAATCCGTTTGGCCCCGCGCCAAGCAGTCGCTCAAGAGATTGATCGCCGACGACAAGGACCGTGATGGCATCTTGGAGGGCGCGCAATACAACACTCTTGATGCGACTTGGTACGGGCCGATGGCGTGGATCAGCTCGCTCTATGTCGCCGCGTTGGCGGCGGGAGAGCGCATGGCGAATGACATCGGCGACAAAGCCTTCGCCTCGGAGTGCCGAGAGCTCGCGGACAAAGGAAGGCGGCGCATCCCCGAAGTTCTCTACAACGGCGAATACTTCATCCACAAGCCCGATCCAGCTCATCCTGAGGCGAACAGCACCAATGACGGCTGCCACATCGATCAGGTGTTTGGAGATTCTTGGTTGAGGCAGCTTGGGATGGAAGGCCAGATCGATCAAGGCAAAGTGCGCTCGGCTCTCCGCTCGCTTTGGAAATACAGCTTCTGCCCCGACGTCGGCCCCTACCGCCGCGACATGAAGGTGATCCAGGGTGGTCGGTGGTACGCGATGGCGGGCGAAGGGGGGCTTCTCATGTGCTC
>JAEYWW010000163.1 GCA_023428805.1 Armatimonadota bacterium
GAACCAAGACGACTACGTGGACATCAACCCCAAGAAGGGCAAAAAAGACCTGGAATTCACCTACAACCTCCGCACCAAGCGCTTCTCCGGAGATGCGTCCGGCAGGCGAGGTCAGACGATCCACCGCAGAGGTGGAGGAGACACGAGCCAGGGCCACATCTGGTTCACCGTCAAATCATCTTAAATCCAAGATAGATGGAAAGGCCGCTCTTCGGAGCGGCTATTTCTTTTTGAACATCTGAATCAAGCTGACGCACTCTCCTAGAGTGAAGCGCTTCCGCACAGGCATCGGATGGACCGTTGCATGGGGATTGGTGATCTTTGGCAGCTCGATGACCGTCGTCCTGCGGGATCCTTTTATCAAAGCGGTCGGCGGGGCGTTGCCGGGAGAGAATGGCATTCAACGCTTCGAAGCATTCTGGAATACCTGGTGGTGGGTGGTCGTCAAGGGATGGCACGTGGCCGAGTTCCTGATCCTCTGCCTGATCCTCAATCGCTTCCTCAGCCGCAGATTCCCGGCGCGCGAGGCCTACGCATGGTCCGCTCTGGCGTCGCTTCTCTACGCCGCATTGGATGAGTTTCACCAGCTCTTCATCGACCAGAGAGGAGGCAGAGTGGAGGATGTGCTGATCGATGCCGTCGGCATCGCGCTCGCTGGCCTGATCCTGTTCCTGCTCAACCGCCGGCGCGGACGCGCATCTGAGGAGGACGGAACAGAAGCCACATGATGAGCCCGAGAACCGCCGTCGCGGCGAGGATGGCGAACACACTGTATTGAGGCAGGGTCATGCCGATCCAGCAGGCGAAGGGCAGAAAGCCAGCGATGACCGCCCAGCCAAGCAACAGTCGTGTGGTGGCCCGACGCTTCGCAAAGGTCTTGCGGGCCATTTCGAGAAGATACGGGGCCTTGCATCGCCCGCAGGCAACCGTTCCGGCCTGGTTCAGGAAGCCGCATTTGATGCACTTGACGGGCTTGAAGGTCTCCGGACCGGGGGTGGCGGCAGTCCAGCGCTTCAACTCCATCTCTTCCGCCCGAAAGAGATCGCGAAAACTCTGAAATTTCAGCGGGTCCATTTCGGTGCTGAGCGAATTGATCGCGTTTTCGGCGATGCGGATGGCGTGTCCGTGCAATCCCAGAGCATGAACCACCCGGGCAATCACAAAGACAGAGCCAATGTTCTCTCCCTTCTCCGAAAGCCTGGCATGAGCGCGTTCCAAAAGCTCCACATCAATGAATTTCAGTTCAATGGCCGAGAGCGCGTCCCGAGCATAAGGGAAGAAGACTGCCAGGGAAACCAGGAGCACCAGGATCAAACCGGACACGATCTCATTGCCGCCCAGGATTCCCACCGCCATTCCCAGAATCATCGAAAACATGACGCTGAGGGCGGCAACCGGACCAATCTCCTGGTCGATCCACCACTTGATCACGCTCACCATCACCAGCCCGAAGGTGGGGATGTAGGCCAGCGTGATCAGTAACTGGATGGCCTTGGCATCCAGTGCGGGGTTGCCCGACATGGGCGAATTTTAGACCTTTTCGACGTCGTTTTCGCGCACGAGAATCACGTAGTTCGGCACGAATTCCAATTCTTCTTTGGTCAGGAGCTTCTTCTGCTCTTCCCCGACCGAGTCGAGGAACTTCTCCCGCATCCGCTTGGTGGCCTCGGTGTGGACCCGTCCGGCGATGGGAGGCAGACTTTCGACGTCGATCTTGACGGCAACCTCATTGGCGCTGTAGTAGTTCTCGACCGTGCCCTTCAGGTCCAGCATATAGTCGTAGATGCCGTGCATCGCACGCTCTTCGGGGGAAAGCTGGGAAGACCGAACCTTGACGCGATCTCCTTCTTTGAGGGCCATGCCGCAATTTTACCTTTGCGCGGAACTCAGGTCTGGTTCAGGAAAGGATTGACCACCTTCACCCCGCGAATGACCTGTCCATGATTGAGGTCCTCGCTGTAGAGCGTGGAGCATCCCGCAGATGCGGCGGATTCGAGAATCAGAGCATCCCAGAAGTTGAGTTGAGCGACCGTTGCCAACACCAAGGCCTCGCGGACAATTTGAGAATTGATTGTTGCACATGGCAAAGTCCACATATCGTTCATGAGCGCGATGACAGTGGCCGGTTCAAGCTGCGCCTTGCGGAGAAGCACATTGCTGACTTCAACAAGAACCTGACTGGATAGATATAGGTTGTGGCTGGCAACTAAAGCGCGGATGATCTCTCTTGCGGTCTCCCGCTTCAACCCATCATCACCTGAAAGCGAGTAGATGAAAATGTTTGAATCAACGAATGCCTTTCCGGTCATAGACTTCCTCCCGATTCCATTTCCAGCCCTTGAGTGAGATGTTCAGTTCGTCAGCCAACCGAAAGCCCTCTTCGAGGGTCAGCTTCTCTTTGGCCTCCACCTCAGAAATGATGTACTCCCGCACCAGGGCGTTGGCCGTTGTGCCCCGCTTGCGAGCCAGGTTTTGAAAGCGCTCCAGCACATCCTCGTCCAACGACAACGTGATGTTCTTTCTCATTTCCCTATTATTGCACAGCGACTGTGCAGGCTATGCTTTCACAAGCTGCAGAGCCTGATCGGTGATGTGGGAGGGCGAAAGGCCGACGTCCGACAAAAGCTGCTTCTGGTCGCCATGCTCAACGGGCTTGTCCGGCAGAGTCATCGCCTTGAACGGCACGAAAATTCCCCTCTCATCCAAGGCCCGGCGAACCGCCTCGCCGAATCCGCCGCAGGCGACATTCTCCTCCACTGTGATGACATGGCCTGTCTTCAGCGCCCATTCGCAGATCGCTTCGGCGTCCAGCGGCTTCGCCCATCGGGCATTGATGACGAAGGCATTCACTCCCTGTTCGGCCAGAGCCTGTGCCGCCTCCCACGCACTCGCAACCATGGAGCCATAGGCGACAATGACGGCGGACGCCTCCTGCGAGCCATTGGGACAACCCAAAACTTCGGATTTCCCAAGCTGGATGGCAGATCGAGACTCGGGCAATCCCGCCGGCGAAGCTCCACGCGGGTAGCGCAAAGCGATGGGGCCGCGATCATATCGCGCCATGAATCCCATCATCTCCCGCAGCTCAGTTCCATCGCGCGGGGCGCAGAGAACCATTTCCGGGATCATCGACAGGTAGCCGATGTCCATCGTTCCGTGATGCGTCGGCCCATCCGCGCCGACCAGTCCTGCGCGGTCCAGAACAAATCTCACGGGCAGGTGCTGCAGGGCGACGTCGTGCGCGATCTGGTCGAAGGCCCGCTGCAGGAAGGTCGAATAGATCGCCACGAAGGGCTTCAATCCGCCCGCCGCCTGTCCCGCCGCCAGCGTCACCGCGTGCTCTTCGGCGATGCCGACGTCGTAGAAGCGATCCGGGAACTCCGCCGCAAAATTGTTGAGGCCCGTCCCATCCGGCATGCCCGCCGTGATCGCCACGACACTGCCGTCATTCTTGGCCGCTTCGATCATCGCGTCGCCAAAAATGCTTGTGTAGGCAGGGCTGCCGCCCGACTTCGCCTCCATTTCGCATTTGCTGACATCAAACGGGATCACGCCGTGCCACTTGGTCGCATCTTCTTCGGCCACGTTGTAGCCCTTGCCCTTGACCGTCAAGGCATGGACAAAAAGCGGGCCGGGAACATCGCGGAGGTTGGTGAAGATGTCATAAAGCCCCTCCAAATCGTGCCCATCCACCGGGCCGATGTATTCAAATCCCATCTCCTCGAAGATCGTCCCGGTCTCTTCGGGGG
>JAEYWW010000206.1 GCA_023428805.1 Armatimonadota bacterium
CCATTGCCAAGCGCATCTCCATCTCGCCCGGACAGAACAGAGTTCAAATTGACTATGAAAATCTCAGCGACGAACCCATCCAATTGAGCCTCCGCCCGCTCATCTGCCACAAGTTCTATCACGACAACTTCCGTGTCGCCGATTTCTATCCTGAATTCCTTCTTTTTCCGGAGAACGAGACGATCGCTTCGCATCGCGGCGTGAAGCTCATCATCCAGCATCCCGATGCGGACCGGGTTCCGACCACAGGCTGGTTTTATCGGTTCATGGCGAAGAGGGAGGCCGAACGAGGATTGGATGCGCTGGACGACCTTTTTTGCCCCTGTGAACTCAAGTATATGGTGGGCGCAGGCGAATCAGTGACCCTGACGGCCAGTTTGGAAGAAGAGGCATCCGCCCCAAGCGCTCCTGCGCTCAACGACGACCGACTTCAGCGAGCCGCAAACGCGTTCTATGTCCAAGGAGGCGGGCGGAGGACGATCATCGCGGGCTACCCGTGGTTCACAGACTGGGGACGCGACACCATGATCGCCCTGCCCGGCCTCACTCTTGCGACGGGAAGAACAGAGGACGCTCGGGAAATCCTGCGAAGCTACGCCGCAGAAATGCGGGATGGACTCATCCCGAATCGGTTCGACGACAAAGGCGGGGAGCCCATTTACAACACAGCGGACGCCACCCTCTGGTTCGCTCATGCCATCCACCAGATCCTTCTTCAGGAATGGAACGAAGAGTTTGCGGGAAAGGCCATTGGCTGGCTGGAAAATCTTGTGGAACACCACGAGCGGGGAACGCTCTACGGCATCAAAGTCGATCCCAATGACGGCCTTCTTTCTCAGGGAGAGCCGGGAGTTCAGCTCACCTGGATGGATGCCAAAGTCGGTGAATGGGTTGTCACACCGCGCCACGGCAAGCCTGTCGAAGTCAATGGGTTATGGATCAACGCCCTCCGGGTGATGGAGTGGCTCTGCACGCGGCTGGGAATGGATGGATTGCGGCACAGATTGGCGGCCGAGAAAGCGGAATCGAATTTTGAGCGGGTTTTTTGGCGTGACTCGCTGGGCCACTACCTTGACACCGCCGATCCTGATGACGCATTGCTGCGTCCCAACCAGGTTGTGGCGATGGGGCTGCCATTCTCCCCTTGCAGTGTGGAAAACGCAGCGAAGGCTCTTCAAAGAGTCAGGCAGGAATTGGTCACACCGCGGGGTCTGAGAACCCTCGGCTATACCCAGCCGGGCTATGTTGGCAGATTCGAAGGCGACATGACCCAACGCGATTCCGCATACCATCAAGGCACGGCATGGCCGTGGCTGCTCGGCTTCTACACCGCCTCCTGCCTTAGGGTCGAAGGAGGGCGAGATCACGCATTGGAGGCGCTCGCCGAAGTGGATTTGATGCTGAATGAGTGCGGAATCGGCGGCATCGCCGAGGTCTACGATGGCGATCATCCGCAACGTCCCGGAGGATGTCCCTGGCAGGCGTGGAGCATCGGAGAAATCATCCGCGCCCGGAGACTCCTGGAGCAGGCTTAAAAGTTCGCTTACCTGCAGACTCATTTGAACTGATAAAAAAGTAAAAATCATGGAACTCTATTGAACAGAGTTGAGTAGATGTGTTTGTCGCTCGCATCCAGGACTCCAAGTAGAGAGGACCAGAGCGGGCATCGGCCGAGTTCTTCTCTCCAACCGAACCTTTCAGGTTCGGTTATTTTTTTGCCTGAAGGAGCCGCATTTGATTCCGATCGCAGACTAATCAGGCTTTTCGTTCAGTAAGATATGCCGGATGGCGAACCCGCTTTCAGACAGTTTTTGGCAGATTATCGAGACTGCACGCGCTTCCAATGAGAACAGCAATCAAAGCTTAGAGCCTGAAGCGTTGCAGGATCAGTTGGAGGAAATGTCCGATGAGCAGGTGGCTCAATTCGCCCGCGACTTCTATCAGGGATTGATCAATTTGAATGATTGGAGGCTTTGGGGAGCTGGTTTTGTCATGGCAGGAGGAATGGGGGATGACAGCTTCCATTACTTCCGTTCCTGGGTGATCGGGCGTGGGCAGGAAGCGTATGAGACCGCTCTGAATGACCCCGACAATCTCGGCAAGTTTGCGGACGATGAAGCTGAATTCGACAATGAACTCTTGGAATACGTTCCACTGGAAGTGTTGGAGGCGCGAGGAGTTGAAGAAGACCCGAGGGAAGAATTTGATGTAACCGCGGACGACGCACCCAGAGGGACTCCTTGGGACGAGGAGAGCGTCTATGAGCTCTACCCCAAACTGTCTGCCCGTTTCGGGTGATCAATGTATTCGATCTTGTTGATATAGGAATCGAAGAAGAACTGATGCAGGCTTCTGCCTGCATCAGCACTAGGGTGGTGCACCTCTCCCGAGGCGCATAGAAGAGCTCAACCTTCGATTTCGGTCTCATTCCCATCGGACTCTCCACCGCCAATCTGCCTTATTGAGCTTCATCTGACGCCAATGATCCGTCAGAATGAAGGCATTCCCACGTCATGTGTCAGAGCTTCGTCCATCTGCACAACCACACCGAGTACAGCCTTCTCGATGGCGCGACCCGCATCCCGGATATGGTGTCGCTGGCCAAGGAGCAGGGCATGCCGGCGATGGCCATCAGCGACCACGGCGTCATGTTCGGCGCGCTCGAGTTCTATCTGGAGTGCAAGAAGCAGGGCGTCAAGCCGATCATCGGCATGGAAGCCTATGTGGCTCCCAACGGCCACCTGAACAAGCAGGGAAGAGAAGAAAATTCCACTTACCACCTCCTTCTTCTGGCCCGCAATGAAGAAGGCTATCGCAACCTCTGCCGCCTCCATTCGGTCGCCGCGCTGCACGGCTTCTATTACAAGCCCCGCGTGGACCATGAACTGCTGGCCAAGCACAGCAGGGGACTGATCGCGAGCACGACCTGCATCGGGAGCGAAGTCAATCAAGCTCTGCTGAAGAATGACTACGAAGAAGCCCTCAGGATCGCGGGAATGTACCGCGATATGTTCGACCCGGACTGCTACTTCGTCGAACTCCAGGATCACGGCATCCCCGAGCAGCGGCTGATGAACGAGGGGCTGGTCAAAATCGCCAAGGACTTGAAGCTCCCGATGGTCGTGACCAACGACGCCCACTATCTCTGCCAGTCGGACGCCGAGCCGCACGATGTCCTTCTCTGCATCGGCACCGGCTCTCTGATGAGCGATGAGAAGCGGATGAAGTTCAACGGCCCGAACTTCTATGTCAAGAGCGCGGAGGAGATGGCGCAGCTCTTTCCCCAGCACCCGGAGGCGGTCGAGAACTCGCTGATGATCGCGGAGAAATGCAATCTGGAGATTCCGATGGGCCGCGCTTTGATGCCGGACCCCGATCTGCCGGAAGGGGAAACTCCAATGACCTGGCTCCGCAAGGTTGCCGAAAAGGGTTTGCAGGATCGCGTCCCGAACGCGACCGACGAAGCCTGGAATCGGCTCAGCTACGAGCTTGGAATCATCGAGCAGACCGGCTTTGAATCCTACTTCCTGCTCGTCCGGGAGTTCGCAAACTACACCCGCTCCCAAGGCATTGCCTACGGCGTCCGAGGCTCTGCGGCAGGTTCACTGGTCAGCTACACCGTCGGCATCACCGATGTCAACCCGGTTGAATATGACCTCACATTTGAGCGCTTTCTCAACCCCGAGCGCGTGACCATGCCCGATATTGATATGGACTTCGAGGACGCACGGCGCGACGAAGTCATCAAATGGGTCACTGAGAAATACGGCCAAGACCGTGTCGCGCAGATTGTCACCTTCGGAACCCTTGGGCCGAAGGCCGCGATCCGCGATGCGGCACGGGTGATGGGCTATCTTCCGCAGGAGTCAGACCGCCTCTGCAAGACCCTCCCGAATGATCCGAAGTTGACGCTCAAGAAGGCCCTCGACGAAATCCACGAGTTCAAGCAGATGGTCGCGAACGATCCGAACTTGAACAAGCTGGTCCAGACCGCGAAAAGCATTGAAGGAATCAGCCGCCATTGCGGCGTCCATGCGGCGGGCGTGGTCATTTCGAAAGATCCGCTCAGCGACATCATCCCTCTCTACAAAGGCAACGACGGGCAGGCGATCACCGCCTACGAGATGGGGATGCTCGAAAAGATCGGGCTCCTCAAGATGGACTTTCTCGGCCTCTCCAACCTGACCGTAGTCTCCAAGGCGATTGAGAACATCCGCGAGCAGGTCGGCAACGATCCAAAGCTCATCAAAGACCACCCGGTCCTCGACGGCATTCTGAACATCACGCTGGACGACGAGGGCGCCTACGAAATGCTGGGCAAGGGCGACACAACGGGCGTCTTTCAGCTCGAATCTGGCGGGATGCGGCGGAACATCATGGAGCTCAAGCCTCAGAACGTGCGTGAGCTTGCGGCGATGGTCGCGCTCTATCGCCCGGGGCCGATGGGCGAAATTCCGAAGTTTGTCCGCAACAAGCACGGCCTCAGCCAGCCCGAATACCTGCACGAATTGATGGAGCCGATCCTGCGGGAGACGTTCGGCATCATCGTCTACCAAGACCAGGTTCTCAAACTCGTCCAGTCGCTCGCCGGGTTCAGCCTCGGAAAAGCAGACCTTCTTCGCCGCGCGATGGGGAAGAAGGACAAAAAGATCATGGACCAGATGATGCCGCAGTTCTACGATGGCTGCGAAGAGCGCGGCATCCCGAAGGATACGGCGGAGAAGGTGTGGGAGCTTCTGATCCCATTCGCCGACTACGCATTCAACAAAGCCCACGCGGTCTGCTACGCGATCCTGGCCTACCAGACGGCTTATCTCAAGGCGAACTACCCCGTCGAATACATGACCGCGTTGATGGCGGTCTACCGTGGCAAGGCCGACCGTCTCATCAACTTCATTGAGGAATGCCGCCGCAAGAAGATCGAGGTGCTCCCTCCCGACATCAACGCCTCGGGGCTCGATTTCCGGGTTGAAAAAAAGGGGAAAGAGAAGGCGATCCGCTTCGGCCTCGCGGCGATCAAGGGCGTGGGCGGAGGGCTCGTTGTCAAGATTCTGGAGGAAAGGAGCAAGGAGCCCTTCACGCACCTTTATGAATTCTGCGAGCGCATGCGTCCACATGGCCTGAACCGGACTGCGCTCGACGCGCTCATCAAAGCCGGGGCTTTGACATCCATCAACAAGAACCGCGCGACGCTGTTGGAGCACATGGAAGGCGGGCTTTCCTATGCCGATGTTGCTCTGCGCGAAAAAATGGCGGGGCAGGATTCCTTGTTTGGCGGCGGTGATGACGACCAGAGCATCTCGCTTCCCACACTTCCCGAAGTCGCCCAACTCGCCCGACCAGAACTGCTGGCGATGGAGAAAGAGGTCATGGGCATCTACATTTCCGACCATCCGCTGAAAGGTTTGGAGAAGGCCATCGCGATCACGGCCAGCCATACCTGCATCCAGATTGAAGAGCTCGAAGTCGATGTGAAAGTGACCTTGGCCGGAGTCGTTTCTGGAGCGCGAACGATCATCACCAAGGCGGGACACAAAATGGCCGAGATCACGCTGGAGGACTTCAGCGGCCAGACCAAGTGCATCGTCTACAAGGACGCTTACGCCAAATTCGGACACCTCGTCGAGAAGGATTCGGTGATCGTCTTGACCGGCTTCGTCAGCCAGCGCGAGCAGGGGACGATGGAGCGGCAGGTCGAGGTGCGTGTGCAGGAAATCAAGCCATTGCCGATGCTCCACGCATTGCTGAACGAGACTGACAATCAGACAGAGGGCACCGTGCTTCTGAGGGTGAGAAAGGCGAGGAAGAAGGAGCTTTGCGAGCTGAAGGAAGTGGTTGAGTCCAACCCCGGAAACTACGAGGTCGCCATCCACTTCGTCGATATGAGCGACACTCAGCCGATGATCCTGCTTGATCGGGTGAAGGCGACGCGAGAAGTCGTGCGGCAGATGCGGAGCGCGCTCGATGACTGCGAGGCAGATTTGATCGGCGGCGAGTACGCGCTGGACCAACTGGCCTCATGAGAGGAACGGTTTGAGCTTTCCAAGCGTCCTTTCTTCAAACGCGGGCATCCGTTCGCGCAGGTGTTGACATGACTTTGAAGTCGCTTTTTGCAGGGATGATTTTGGCCGCCGCCGTTGGAGCACAGGCAGCCCCCGACGCGTTCGACAAGTACGCGAGCAACATTCAGATCCTGCAGGACAAGGTGATCCAGAAAGAACTCAAAGTGAGCGAAGCCCAACGAGCCAAGCTCAACAAGCATCCGAACTGGTTAAACGCCGAGACGAAAAAGCTGAACGACGCGGTCACAAAGACAAAAAAGCCGCCGACGGAAGCCGATCAGAAGAAGCTCGCGACTCTGATGAACCAGATGAAGGATCGCGTGATTGCTGAATTGTCCGCCGTCCAGCTCAAGCGTCTGCGCGAGATCAGCTTGCAGATGCTGGGAGATCGCGGCCTGCTCGATCCCACAGTCGGCAAGAAGGTCGGCCTCTCCGATGCGCAGATCACGAAGCTGCAGAATTCCTATCAAGCTACGGCCAAGAAAATGGTCGATCTTGAGACCAAGACTTACAAGCCGATCAGCGACAAGTACGCCGCAAAAAAGCCGAAGACAGACGCCGAAAAGAAGAAGCTGGCGCAGGATTGGGACAAGGAGATGGCGGCCGCACAGAAGAAGATTGCTCCCACCCTCAAACAGTATGCGGGCGAATTCACAAAGACCATGAACGCCACCCTCTCCGCCGCTCAGAAGAACAAGTGGACCGCTCTTCTTGGCAAAATTTTCAAGCCTGCGTAAATGAAGCCATTCCTCTGCACGGGCGCTCTGATGACAGCCTGCGTGAGCTTCGCGCAGGCAGATTTCGACAAGTCATTGGCGAATGTCGGGCTTCTCAACGTTCCTCCAGTCGTCAAAGCCCTGAAGCTCACTGCAGCTCAGGACAAGAAGATCAAGGATGTCCGGCAGGACAAGCAGCTCCAGATTCAAAAGCTGGATGCGGAAGCCAAAGCCAAGCCGAAAGAAGCGGCTGAGATTGCCAAAAGAGCGCGCGCCCTGTCTCGTGAATTCGATCTTAAAATCGTGGGCGTCCTTGATGCGACGCAGTTGAAGCGGCTGCGTGAAGCATCCATCCAGGTTCTGGGGGCGAATGCCCTGACTGTCGCATCCGTCCAAGAGAGGCTCAAGCTGACCGCTGAGCAACGAAAGAAGGTCGGCGAACTCGAAAAGCAATACAAGCAGAAGCAGCATGCGGCCCACCAAGCCGATGCGCTCAAAAAGGCGAAGGACAAAAAGCCGGGCGAGATGGCGGCGAACCTGAAGGCGATCGGGGCAGAGTATTCAGCTTCGATCAAGAAGGTTTTGACCGAAGCCCAGTTGAAGACCTTCCGCGAGCTGCAGGGTCAAGCCATCCCGGGTCTGGTAGTGACTTCAGTCAAGATTTGACCTGCTACACTTGACGCATGATCGATGAAGCCCAGATTGCCGAGGCTCTTCGAGAGCGTTATCCAAATATCAATCTGATTTATCTCTTCGGCTCCTATGCTGCAGGAAATGCCAACCAGGAATCTGATATTGACTTGGCCTTGGTTGGATTAACAGCAGCGGAGAGCGCACGGTTGCCCCTTGCCGCTATGAACATGGGTGCAATGTTCAACCAGGATGTTGATTTGATTGACTTGCCGCGATCTGATGCGGTGATCGGCTATGAGGTGATTGCAAAAGGGCGATGCCTCTACATTTCTCCAGGGTTCGACAAAGCCGAGTTCGAGGTTCGCAGGATCAGGGAGTTTTTAGAATTGGAAGAAAGACTTTCACCGATTTATGAAGACATGAGGCGAGTCGGCTGATGCCCAACAAGATTCTTCTTGGCAAGGCCGAGTCCATCCTTCGTTGCATCAACCGGATTCATGAGGAGGCGCCAGATCATCAATTCCCTATTGATTTTTCTTCACAGGATGCTCTTGTCCTCAACCTTTTGAGAGCCTGTGAACAGAGCATTGATGCGGCTTTGCATATCATTCGTATCAAGAGTTTTGATCTTCCCAAGACGAATCGTGAGTCATTCGACAAACTTGCCGAGCATGATGTGATCTCCGATGAGCTGGCTCTGAAGCTGAAGAACATGACGGGCTTTCGCAATATCGCGGTCGATCAATACCAGAAGATTTCCTCAGAAGTGATGACGGCAATCTTGCAGGAGCACTTGGTGGACCTGACCGATTTTGCCGATGTGCTGAGGAAGCTCAGCTTTGAAGTTGAATAGCCAGCAGACCAGCCCTAATTCAGACTGAGCGGCCCAGACAACCCCTTGGTATCCTCTCGCTTCGCATGAGCTTCAACCAGCGCACCCACTCGTGCGGCGAGCTTCGAGCGGAGCACGCCGGACAGACCGTCACCCTCAATGGATGGGCGCACCGCGTCCGCAATTTGGGAGGCTTGATTTTTGTGGATGTGCGCGACCGCAAGGGCATCACCCAGGCCTTCTTCGATCCAGCGGATCACCCGGGCGCGGGCGAAATCAAGCCCGAAACCTGCATCAGCGTGACCGGCAAGGTCGCAGAGAGGGAAGACGCCAACAAGAACCTCAAAATTCCCACGGGCGAAATTGAGTTGGTGGCGACAGAGCTTCAAATCCTCAATCCGAGCGGTGTGCTTCCGTTTCCGATCAGCGATGAATCGCAGATGGCGAAAGTCAACGAGGAACTGCGCGTCAAGCATCGCTACCTCGACCTGCGTCGACCAT
>JAEYWW010000369.1 GCA_023428805.1 Armatimonadota bacterium
AGTGGGTGGGGTGGCGAAGCCACAGGATTGGGTCGAGGATGCAGCCGAGAGACGGGTTCCGCTTCATCGCGCCACGCAAAGCTCGGGCAAATACGGCCCGGCCCTGATCTCCGCTCCATTCGGGCAAAAAAGGGCCCTCGCGTGCCTGGAGCCGCCCACACGGGTGTCGCAGTTGGCTTGTGAGGCCATCGGCTTGATTCCAGGTCTAGTTGGAGCGATCACCGAAGGCGACCGGCCCGAATGGAACGGAGATGGGCTTTGAAGGGAAGACTTGGGATCAGAAAATCTAGCGGACAGGAATTCTTGTGGCCTTTCGGCGTGAAAGAAATCCGATGCCGTCTGCTTTCCGGCCCGCAAGTCCGTCAAATCGCTGCAAAAACTAGTCTGGGGTGGCCAAATTGCCGCCGACGCTCGTTGTGGCCATGAGCGCGGCGCTTGTCAGCGATTGCGCTCAGGCAGTGAGAAATATTGAGTGGCCTGGACGGCCAAGGATTTTCACCATTCTCAGTTGTCCTGATGTCCTGCGGTCAAGTTTCTGAAGCCAGGAGGTGTTAGCGATAACCTAACCTCTCCGTCCCGCAAGGAAAAGGATTATGCAGCCTCACAAAATAAGGCCCGGGGACCAGGTCCCAAAATTTATGCCAGGACAGGCCCGACTCTGCTGAAGAGTGAATCCAGCAGCGCTCCCAGGGTTCCGCTGGCTTTGTCCGCATGAGCGACGATGAGGCGGCAATCTTCGGCGGCCGGCTGCAGTGATCGGGCTGCAACTTCCTTCTCCAGTGCGCCGATGACGATCTCGCGGCACTCAAAAATGCGTCCGTAAAGGATCACCGCCTGCGGATTGAACAAGTTGATGACGGCGGCGACCGCAATGCCGAGATAGCTGATGAACTGCTCAAACTCAGGCTTGGCCTCCCCGGACTGCACCATCGCGAGGGCCTCATCCATCGTCAACTCCCGGCCAGTGCGCTCGGCGAGCGAGCGCAGGAGAGCCCGGTCGGTAGCCACCGTCTCCAAGCAGCCTCTGTTGCCGCATCCGCAGGGACGTCCTTCTGGATCGACAGTGATATGGCCGAGTTCCCCGGCAAATCCGTTTGTGCCCTGCATGAATTTGCCGCCCAAGAAAACGCCCATGCCAAGGCCTTCGGTCAAGTCCACAACCGCGAAATTGCTCAGGCCATCCGCCTCGCCCAGCATCAGTTCCGCAAGGCTGAGCGCATGGACTTCATGCAGGCACACCACGGAAACATTGAGCCGATCTTCGAGATCCGGGCCGATGTTCCGCTTGTCCAAGATGTGCATGTTTGGGCTGAAGGCGACCCGCCCCGACTCTTCGAGCAGTCCAGGAACACTCAAGCCCAATCCGTAGCAGCGCCCTTCCCGCAGAGCTTCCACTTTCTGAAAACGCTCCACGATTTCGTCGATCAATTCATCGTAGCTGCCGGGCGTCGGGAATTTAGTAAAGGTCTCCTTCTCTATGATCCCATCCAGGCCAGCCCAGAAAATCTCGCATTCTGCGACATTGACGCAGACTCCGGCGATGTACTGCGACTTGGCCGCCAGCCGATAAAGTCGGCCAGGACGGCCTCGCTGTTTGAATGAAAGTTCTATTTCCTCCACCAAACCTGTCTCCAACAAATCAGAAACAACGCGGGAAGCCGTTGGTGAAGAGACTCCGGTGGCACGGGCGAGGTCGGCGCGAGTTGATGGACCGCTCCGTCGAAGCTCATCAAGGAACCGGCGCATATTGATTCTTTTCAGAGTCGCCGGAAGGGGAGCCGCACCGTGATTCTCATCCATATCAGCAATTCTCACTTTACCCCAGGCAACCTTTAGTAACGTTTCTTCATAATGACGCTGTTTTCGCCCTGCTCGGCGGGGTTGGAGTGATCATGGATCGGCCCGTCACCCTTGGCGTTATTGTTGGCAACCGCGGCTTCTTTCCCTCTCACTTATGTGAGACCGGACGAAGAACCATCCTCGAAGTGTTGGAAAGGGAGGGCATTCGCGCGATTATCCTTCCCGAAAGCTCACGGAATTCAGGTTCCGTTGAGAGCCTGGACGAGGCGCGGGCCTGCGGCGAGCTTTTCAAGAGTCATCAGGATGAGATCGACGGAATTCTGGTCACTTTGCCCAACTTTGGCGACGAGCGCGCCATCGCAAACTCGATCCGTTTCTCAGGTTTGAAAGTCCCGGTTCTCGTCCACGCCTTCAGCGACGACGCCAAGCGGATGTCCATTGCGGATCGGCGTGACAGCTTCTGCGGGAAGATGTCGTGCTGCAACAACCTCCGACAGTACGGCATTCATTTCTCCCTCACCGCGCTGCACACTGTCGATCCCCGTTCAGAATCCTTCCTCGCCGACCTCCGCCAGTTTGCGGCAACCTGCCGGGTTGTACGCGGATTGCAGCGCTGCCGAATCGGTGCGCTGGGTGCCAGGCCAACTGCATTCAATACTGTCCGCTACAGCGAGAAGCTGCTGGAAAAATCCGGCATCAGCGTGGAGACGCTCGACCTTTCAGAGGCTCTGGGGAGGGCGCGTGCGATTGACTCAAGCGATCAGGTCTTGGTCAAAAAACTGCAGCAGATCAGCAGTTATACAGCGACGCAGGGCATTCCTCAAGAGAGCCTGGACAAAATGGCCAGACTCGGCGTGGCGATCGACCGATGGATTCACGAATGCCAGCTTGATGCGACGGCCATTCAGTGCTGGACCGCGCTGGAGGAGTTCTATGGGGTGGTCCCCTGCACCCTGATGTCGATGATGTCCGACGGCCTCATGTCGAGCGGCTGCGAGACGGATGTGGCAGGCGTTGTGGGAATGCACGCCATGCGCCTCGCGTCGGGAACTCCATCCGCCCTCTTGGACTGGAACAACAATTTTGGAGACGATCCCAACAAGGCGGTGGTATTCCATTGCTCCAACCTGCCCGCCAGCGTTTTTGAAGACCAGAAGATGGATTATCAGGAAATCATCGCCGGAACGGTGGGAAGGGAGAACACCTATGGCACCATCGTTGGAAGGATGAAGCCCGGACCCTTCACCTTCTGCCGTGTCTCCACCGATGACGAATGGGGCACGATTCGCGCGTATGTCGGAGAGGGGCGAATGACGAATGACGTGCTTTCAACATTTGGCGGATTCGGTGTTGCAGAGATTCCAAACATGCAGGATCTGCTCCGATTCATCTGCGAGAACGGATTTGAACACCACGTCGCCTTCAGTTTGTCGCAAGTTTCTGCCGCCATCGCCGATGCGTTCGGCAATTACCTGGGCTGGGATGTCCACCACCACAACTGATCTCCAATGAGCATTGCCGCACTTCTCCTCGCGTCGCTTGGCGCACCTGTTTATTTCGGACCCAAAACGGACATCCGTCCGGTTCCCTTTACACATGTTCATATGCGCGACGGGTTCTGGTCGGAGCGCATCAGGACGAATCGTGAAGTCACTCTCGCTCACGAAATCAGAATGTGCGAAACCACCGGGCGTCTGGACAATTTTCGCGCCGCTGCAGGAGTTGCGGGGAAGAAGCATGAAGGCTATTTCTTCAACGACTCCGATGTCTACAAGGTGATCGAAGCTGCCGCCTACATGTTGATGACAGCCCGCGACAAGGAGATGGAGGCGAAGATGGACGAGTGGATCGACCTGATCTCTCTTGCGCAGGAACCAGATGGCTATCTCCACACTCAGACCACCGCCAGCAAGTACACGGACAAGCTGATTCCACGCTGGACAGACGACTGGGGCGAGCACGAGACCTACAACGTCGGACACTTCTACGAAGCGGCGGTCGCCTATTCGCAGGCGACGGGCAAACGCAAGATTCTGGACATTGCGCTCAAGAATGCGGACCTGATCTGTGCCACCTATAACGAGAAGGGCAGACGCCACGCTCCGGGACACCAGGAGATTGAGATCGGACTGGTGAAGCTCTACCAACTGACGGGCAAAAAGCGATACTTGGAGACCGCTCAGTTCTTTCTAAACGAACGGGGCAACAAGACGGATCGCAAGAGAAATTTTGGCGACTATAGCCAGGATTTAGAGCCTGTTCTTAAACAAAACCACGCCGTCGGTCACTCTGTCCGAGCCGCCTATATGTACGCGGCGATGATCGATGTCGGCACTCATGTGGGAGACAAGCGGTACACCGAGGCGACCGAGAGAATTTGGAAGGATGTCGTCAACTCGAAGATTTATCTCACAGGAGGAATCGGTTCATCGGGTTCAAACGAGGGGTTTGACAAAGAATATGAACTGCCCAACCTGACGGGCTACGCCGAAACATGCGCGTCGATCGCCAATGTCTTCTGGAATCAACGGCTCTTCCAAACAACGGGCGACTCCAGATACATTGATGTTCTTGAACGATCTTTGTACAATGCGTTCTTGTCCGGCTATGGGATGGAAGGAACAACCTTCTTCTATCCCAACCCTCTCCAGTCAGTTCATGGTGGACGCCGAAGCGAATGGTTCGCCTGCGCCTGCTGTCCGCCCAACGTGGCCCGCCTGCTGCCCACCGTTCCTGGCTTGATCTACAGTGTCGATAAGAAGGGCTTCTTCGTCAACCTCTACGCTGCGAGCGATTTGGAGACTACATTCAATGGTCAAGAGGTGAAGATCCGGCAGGAGACGAAGATGCCGTGGGACGGAAAGGTTGTCTTCACAGTCGAATCCGATTCACCGCAGAAGTTCATGATGCGTCTGCGGGTTCCGGGCTGGGCGCAGAACAAGGCCATGCCGAGCACGCTTTACAATGAGGTGGTTAAGGAGTCTGGTCCGACAACGATCACCATCAACGATCACACGGCAAAAACCGAAATTGTCAACGGCTATTTCGTCGTCGAACGCGAATGGAAGAAGGGCGACCGCATTGAGCTTGATCTCCCTATGCTGCCTCGCTGGTTGGAATCCAATGAAAAGCTCAAAGACAACGAAAATCGGCTTGCCCTCCAAGTCGGGCCGTTTGTTTACTGCGCTGAATTCGCCGACCAGCCGGACAGCCAGGTTCTCAATCGAGTTGTCGTTCCTTCCAACAAAATTGATTTGATATGGAAGAGGAGCTTGCTCGGCGGCATCAACATCGCTCGAACGGAAGTTCAGACCGCCAAGCGAACATCGGACGGACAGATCGTGGCCGACGGCGCCGCCGACCTGACTCTCATCCCTTACTATGCGTGGGCGCATCGAGGTCCGGGGCAGATGGCAGTCTGGCTCGCCGCCAAGCCCGAAGCCGCCTGGCCAAAGCCTGCCGACACCATCGCCAGCACAAGCAAGATCACGACTTCATACGGCTCGGGCGTCGAGGCGCTGACCGACCAGCTTGTCCCACCCAAGTCGCACGACCACTCTCTGCCCCGTTTCCACGTCTGGCCGCACAAGGGCACGACCGAATGGGTGGAATTCTCATTTGCAGGGAAGAGCGCGGTGGAGAGGGTTGATGTCTTCTGGTTTGAGGATGAGGGCGTGGGCGAATGTCGGATGCCCAAGAGCTGGCGTGTCCTCTATCGCGACAATGGCAAATGGGTGCCGGTCGTGACAACTTCTGATGGGCTGGCACGAAAGGATGGGTTCAACGTCATGGCGTTCGCGAAGGTAGAAACCGACGCGATCCGCATTGAATACGATCTTCAAGAACGCTGGGCGACGGGCATTCACGAAGTCGTCATCAAGTAGATGCCCGGTCAGATCATCATCCTGAATGGCGCTCCACGCTCGGGTAAGTCGAGCATCGCCGAGGCCATTCAGGAGTCCTATGACGGGATTTGGATGAAGCTCGGCGTCGATCTCTCTTCCCAGGGAATACCGTCCAAAGTCAGGCCGGGGATCGGCCTTCGTCCAGGCGGAGAACGTCCGGATTTGGAAGCGGTGATCCCGATGCTCTACGCTGCGCTTTACGAGTCCATCGCCGCCCATAGTCGCCTTGATCTCAACGTCGTGGTTGATATCGGCCACCACGACTCCTATTCCACGCCACTCAACATCCTCCAAGATTGCCTGCGGCGGCTGGAAGGTTTGCCTGTGATCTTTGTAGGAGTTCGCTGCCCGCTGGAGGTCATTCTTGAGAGGCGGAGAACCAGCCCGGAGGGTTCGTATCTTGCTCCAGCGCCGGGCGAAGGCGTGCCTGATCCAATCCTAAGGTGGCAGACCGAGGTGCACAAACCAGGAATCTACGACATGGAAGTTGACACCTCAAGGCAGAGTCCAAAAGAGTGCGCGGAGAACATCCGCACGTACCTTCTGAGCTATCGGCCTGTCTCCGCGCTCGACAGAATTCTCGGCCATTAGGCTCTCGCAAGCCAGACATGAGCGATCTGGCGGATCGCACCCAGGTGATAAGCGCAATGCGCGACCAAAGCGACCGCTCCGGTCAGTGTGTCTTCATCAGCTTCCGCCGGCAGAGTGATCATTGTTTCCGCAATCTCCTGGACCTGCTGCCGGAGATCAGTTCGGAGGGCTAGCCACTGCTCGCTGTTGACCGCCTGACGCGCCCAGGAACTCTCCCAATCCAATTTCTCATCGTTCTGCCCGGTGTGGAGAAAGTCCAGCAAAGTCTGGAAAGCAAAGTGAATGTGATAGGCGTGGGCGGCGACTGAATTCCGCCCCACCATCGGAGGAGTCGAAGCCTGCTCAGCGGTGAGTTGATCAAGGGTGGGAATAAAGCTGGAAGCCGGCTCGTTGTCTTTGAACCAAGTCGATTCGTAATAGTCCGCATCACATGCTTCTCGAAAGACCGTGTGAAGCGCTTTTCCAATAGTAGACATAGAGATACATTACCTGATCAAAAGATCATTCATCATGATTTCCTCTATCGGCTCAAAGTATGTTGATGCGCTCTCGGGAAGAGCCGAGACGAGCCAGCTTGGGGGCTCTTCCCAAGGCTCCAGAACTCGGGGATGGATATACGATCGGCGGCAGACAGCCGGAGTGTTGCCCAGGAGGGCTGCCACATCCTTGACCAAGGTCGGCATGAGTCTGGGATGAAACTCTTCCACACCGCGCATCCGCCGGATGCACTCCCGGGTCGCCGCCCAGGTCCGAAAGTGCTTGGCGGTGAAATCTGTACCTGTGACTGTTCGCAGGTAGTCGTTGACGTCGCCTGATGTGACCGGGCGTGGCTCCCCCTGCTCATCAAGATATTGAAAGAGCGCCTGCCCCGGCAGGTCTTGGCATTGGCGCACAATCCGAACGGCCCGCCGATCCCGTGCGAGAATCACGTGCTCCTTGCCACTCTTGCCTCGGAATTGAAACCGCAGCGAAGAGGAGCTGGCTTCCACGTGATCTGATCGGAGCGTTGTCAGACCGTAGCTGTCGTTGGCTGCAGCGTATTGCTGGTTTCCAATGCGGATCAAAGTCTCCTCCAAAAGGCGAACCAAAACCGCCAGCACCCTGTCGCGCGAAAGTTGGGTTCGTCGAAGATCGGCATCCACCTGCTCCCGCAAAGTGGGAAGGATCTCTCCAAAGTCCCGCATTGATTCAAATTTGACCTGCTCCCGGTGTGAGCGGTATTCAGGATGATAAATCGCCTGCCGCCGTCCTTTTGCATCACGGCCAACTGCCTGAAGATGACCGTGTGCAGAGCGGCAGATCCAGACATCCTGCCATGCCGGAGGAATCACAAGAGAACGGATGCGGGAGAGTGCACGCGCATCGGACACGCGCTCGCCGCGGCTGTCGAAATAGGCGAACCCGCGCCCCTTCCTCAGCCGAATGATCCCTGGCTCATTCGCTGAGGAATACCTTAAGCCAATCTCTTCAATCTCGTCCTGCGATGCAGGCTGACTCACCTATGTTCAATCGCCGCAAATGCGGAAAGATTGCCCTCCCGAGAGCATCTCAGGAAATATTCGTTGAGAAAGCTGCTGTGAACAAGACCGACGATCATCCACCCAAGTGGAATAATCTTCCAAACCTGAAACGTTGACGTGGGATTATTTTCAAGAACTGGCGTATATTAAAAGTGTCAGGGCAATGACCCACAAGGAAAAAGCCAATGGACGCAATTCACAACGTGCACGTCACGGAATTGGAATCCCACTCCGTGCGGGAGGCTCTTAAGAACGATGTCTGAAGGAGCTGATCCGCCGTACTAGGTGGAGAAGGTCGCGACTCCGGTCGCGGCCTTCGTTACTTCTGACCCCTTGGTTTCTTGGGTTTTGGTTCGGGCAGATCATCCGTTGCGCCTTGAATCAAATTTTTCAACCATTGAGCATCATCCCACCTCTCTTTGGGAACGCAGATGTGCAGTTTGGCTCCTGGATAGGGAGGGGCATCATGCGACTCATCAAGAATTGCTCGAGAAGACGGTGTGACCTTCACGAAGAGCTGATCATCCGCCAACAATGCGGGCAACTTTGTCCCGCAGTAGATCGCATACTCCCCGAACATCTTCTGCGCCCGGACATCCAGCCCTTCCAGCAGGTCCATCAGCCGCAGCATTGTTTCCTGACTCGTCGCCATATTCCCACGACTTTACCGTCGGTTCATCCCATGCTGATGCCCCATCTTATGTCAAAATCACCAGCCGTAGCCGCTTATGTCCTCCCGCGACGTTGATGTTGTTGTCTATGTCGAACACGCCGTTCGCGAACTGGATGTAGCCTGCATTCTGCGGCACGTCATGCGTGAGCGGCACGGGATGCGGCTTGAAATCTGCCCGCTTCGTTTCCGCGAGTACGCCAATCTGACGAAATGGAACCCCAAGGCGGTTGCGGTGAGCGGCTTCTTCAACGAGGATGCGGGAACTCGCCGATGGCGCTATTACTGGCCGAACGCGGTGTTCTGCAATCTCGCCTACGAGCAGGTCTTTCAGAACATCAATTCCCCCTTCAAACGGCCAAGAACTGAGTTCGGGTTGCGGCGCCTGCAATACAGCGCGTGGGGGCAGTTCTTTGTGGATTATCTGGTGGGTCATGGCGTCCCCCTTGAGCACATTCACATCAACGGGAACCCAACCTACTCGCTCTACCGCGACCCCTATCGCCAGCGCTTCGAAGGACGCGAGGAGATGGCCAAGCAACTCGGCCTTGATCCCGCCAAGCGGTGGGTGTTCTTCCCAGAAAACTATCACGCCGCATTCTTTGGACCAAAGCGTATCGCCGAGTACGTCACCTTGGGTGTTCCCGAAGAAGAAGCGCTCGCCTTCCGCGAATTTGGCAATCAATCCCTCACCCGATTCTGCGAGTGGCTGCGTGACATCCCCGCCGACACCGAGGTGATCCTGCGGCCGCGGCCGGCCACTCCGATGGAGAGATTTATGGAGAAGGCGCTGCCCGCGCTCGGTGGGTCAGTCCCCAAAAATCTCCACATCACCAAGGAGAGCACCGTGCGCGAGTGGGTTCTCAATGCCGATGCGGTGGGCTCTTCCT
>JAEYWW010000229.1 GCA_023428805.1 Armatimonadota bacterium
CTTGCAGGCACTGCAGTAAAGATGTGCTGTCCTGATCGAGAAGACGCGACGCCCCGGGCTCCCTGCGATGGCTCAACCGGGCCGATTTCACTCCCGCCCTGATGCTGGACCAAGGTCAAAGAAACGACCGCCAACCCCGCTGTTGCAAACATCTATTGCCTCCTTTTTGATATTGTAGTGCGGGTTAGATTGAATTCGATAGGTTTTTGGGGAACTTTTTTTCAACTTTTCGCCAAATCCATGTCCGAGCTGTGTCCGGGGAAGAGTTTTGCCGCCGGGTCGATCAGAGTTTTCGCGACGCAGACAGCGGTCGCCGCCTCGCCCACACCCGTCGCAATCAGCTTCAATTTGCCATCGAAAGTGGCCACATCCCCCACCGCGAAGATGCCTGGCAGGTTGGTCTGGAAAAGGTGATCGACCCTGATCTGCATTTTTTCAAGCTCCAATCCCCATTCCCTCAATGGACCCAGGCTTGATTTGAATCCGATGTTGACCACGACGGCATCGCAGGAGACTTCCTCGACTTCCTTCGTCTGGGTGTCTTCGATGAGGGCGGATGTGATCTGATCGCCCGCGCGGATTTCCTTGATCGCCTTCCACAGCATGAATTCGACACCGAGGTCTTGGACTTCTTGAATTGTCTCCTCGTGGGCGCGGAACTGGTCGCGGCGATGGACGATGCGGACACGCTTGGCGATGGGATGGAGATTGAGAGCCCAGTCGAAGGCGCTGTCGCCGCCGCCGACGATGAGGACATCTCGGGAGAGGAACTCCGTCTTGTTGCGGACTCCGTAGGTCAGGCCGCGTCCGATGAAGGCGTCCTCGTCGGGGATGCCGAGCTTGGTCGGACTGAATGCGCCTGCTCCAGCCGAGATGATGATTGTCCGCGTCGGGTATTCGGCTCCCTTCGCGCCAGTGATTGTCCAGCCATCGTCATCCTTCACCAGTCCGGTCGCGGTTTCCTCAAGCACCACTTCAGGGTGGAAGCGCGTGCCCTGCTCGGCCAAATTGAGCGCGAGGTCGCGGGCGAGCACCTGCGGAAAGCCCGGCATATCGTAAACATGCTTCTCAGGATAAAGAGCCATGAGCTGGCCCCCGAGTTCGGGAAGCGAGTCGATGATCCTCACCGACATCCCACGGAGCCCGGCATAGAAGGCCCCAAACAGTCCCACCGGCCCCCCGCCGATGATCGTCACGTCCACACGCTGCATCGCTCCTCAGTGTATTCGGGCTTTGCCCATCAGCCTTTCCGATGGACCCCTATGAAGAGAGCGAGAATCATGAATTTCCAAAAAAATGTAGCGAATTTCGAGACAGGAGAGGTACACAGGCGAACCTGGAGATTTTGCGGTGATTCGTCGTGCTTTCACTCTAATCGAGCTTCTTGTCGTCATCGCGATTATATCGATCCTGGCGGCCATTCTTTTCCCCGTCTTCTCCCAGGCAAAGATGGCCGCGAAGAAGACCACGGCGATCAGCAACCAGCGTCAGATCGGAGCGGCGACCTTGCTCTATCTGGTCGACTTCGACGACATATATCCTCGCCGGGGCGGATGCGAGTCGTACAGTTCGCTCAACCCCAAATATAAGGATCCGGCGTACAACACGACGCCGATTCAGGGCTGCACTGGTCCCTACTACAACAACATGACCTGGCAGAGCTGGCAGAAGTACCTGATCGGCTACACCCGAAATCTGGAGGTCTTCCATCATCCCATGCGGCAGAAAATCAGCAGCTCGTGGGAGGACAATGGTCAGATCCGCAACTCCTTTGTGGTCAATCTCTCGATCTGGGGCGCGAACAGCAGCAGCTTCGATTCGCGATCCTGGATCGGAGGCTCGCAGACGGCGATCGACAACGTCTCTGCCACGATGATGTTCATGGAAATGCCGAACACCTACGCGGTTCCTTTCACGGTTCGGAGCGGTTCATCAGTGGACAATGTCGAGACGGTCTATCCTCCCGCAATCCGCGAGTATTGGCAGCGAATTTTGAACAAGGTGACAGGCGAAAACAACTGCGGCCCGACCAACGAGCAGGATGAGATCGCGGCCCCGGGCGGCGGAGTCAGTGTCGGCCACGCCGACGGAAGCGCCAAGTTCTACACGAGCGCGAAGATTCTGAGCATGACGCCGACCGCCGCCGAGTACATCGGCACATCCTATCCCTTCGGCTTGTTCAATACCGACTGTCGAAGAATCACAAATGTGATCGCCTATTCAGGAGGCTTTGATGCGCCAAAAACCGGAATCAACGCTCCGTTCTGGGGATTGCACGAATGAAGACAGTTGCATTGCTTGTGATCATTGTTGTGTCCACATTCTTTGCCGGATGCAATAGCGGTGATGTCTCGGAAAGAGAGGCCGAGAATTTCAGCAATGGAAAAGTGGATCAAATCCAAGGAGGAGATGATCCACGCTGATCGCGAATCATCTCCCTTTGGAAACAGTGCTTTTTGTCGAAGTTAATCTTGAGAATCTCTCCCGGCCGCTTCGTGCGCCGCCCAGCGAGATTGTTCATCAGCCAATTCCTGCTCTTTGCCGGCAGCCTTCATCGCTCTCTCATAGTTTTCCTGGGAAAACTCTTCGCGAACTTTGTCGCTGTCCGCCTCGGTGACTTCCGATTTTGCACAGCCGACCATCGTCCATGCGAGCATCAGGATAGGAATGGGAATGAATTTCACTCGCCCAAGCCCCACATGGGATAGTTGATGCTGGTATTGGGCTGAGTGAATCCAAGATTGCCAACACTGATGGTCACACAGTCGTTCTGGTAAGTCCATCCTGAACTGTGGCTGCCACTGACACCCAGATACTCAAGCTTGGTTGGGCTGTTCGCAAGGAATTTGCCCGCTGGATAGAACCGTGCTGATCCATCAGTCGCTGCTGTTGAGATGCCGCCAGCAGGAATTTTGCTTGAGTCGGGCTTTGTGCCCTTTGTTCCTGCAATGCAGTCATCGACCGTCCCGTCATACAGTTTGTAGCGCCAGAATTCGCGGTGCGCAGGCGGATAGACGTTCATCGCCCAAGCCGTGCCCTGCGAATCAACAGTTCCCCCGGGCAGGACGCTGGTTCCAGTCGGAAATTCAAGCAGGATGACGGCCATGCTTGGATTTGGGATGCTCGTTGTTGTGCCGCCGAGCCAAGAATTGCGTTCAGCTCGGGTGAACGTTGCTGGGTTGCGATAGTAAGTATCCAGTGAGCCTGTAATGGCAGTATTGAGAACAAAGCCGTTTTTGATTTGGCCGTTGTTGTTCCATTCGGTCATGTCCTTCTGCCGCATCGGGTGTTCATGAATCTGAATGTTCTTGATGTAGGGCATCGTCCACTTCTGCCAGGAGAAGTGGTTGGTTCGGTAGTAGTACGGACCAAAGCACCCTGCTCCAGTCGGATTAAAAGGATTGATGTTGTGAGCGGAGTTCAGCGATGACCCAGCAACACACCCATCGCTGCGAGGATAGACATCGTCGTGGTCGATGGTGTACATCAGGATTCCAAGCCCAAGCTGTTTAGAGTTGGAAAGAGCGGCGGTCTTCTTGGCGGCAACCTTCGCCTGGGCGAAGACAGGAAACAGGATGGCGGCGAGAATCGCGATGATCGCGATGACCACAAGGAGTTCGATGAGGGTAAAAGCCTTGCGCATGAGTTCATTCCCCCTGGAATGCAAAGTGCTTCCAGGATTCACTTATCATCATCAATCATGAGCATTAAGCGGATTTCAAGATTAGAATAACATTGCGATACAAATTGGTTAAGTCATGGATACTTATGCAATTCTTGCTGTGTTAATGTCTGCGCACATCGCGGTATTCAGTTTCCGAACGAATGAGAGGACGATGCTGTAAATACCCTCTTAATCATTCGGAAATCGGCTCAATAGTCCTCAGAGTCTAAGGCTTAACCTCCCATTTACATTCATGCTCCAATATCTGGATGCACCGGGCTTCTCGCCCCGCAAGGTGTGTTCCATGCGCAAAGCTTTCACCCTCATCGAACTCCTTGTGGTCATCGCGATCATCGCGATTTTGGCCGCCATTCTTTTCCCCGTCTTCGCCCAGGCGAAGCTTGCCGCCAAGAAGTCCAAGGGTCTGACCCAGGCGAAGCAGATCGGCACCGCCATGCACATCTATCTGCCGGACTACGACGATGTCATGTTCCTCTATCGCACGACCGAAGCCAACCCGGACTACGCGGATTGCGTGGCGAGCGGGGCCGCCGACTGCAACACGGTCTACGGAGCCAACGCCCGGACCCGAAAGTACTGGTCGCAGCTTCTGTATCCCTACATGAAGAACAAGGAGATCCTCAAGTCGCCCGGTCAGGCCAGTGCGTGGGCCGGTGGCGACCCAACCGGCGTCGGCCAGGAGCCCCCGTTCCGCAGCTACGGCGGCCAGAACTCCTACGCCGTCAACCAGACGATCTTTGAGGCCGACAACAACAATGCGATGGCGCACACGTCGATCTCCGACGTCTCGAACACCCTCGTCATGGTGGACGCCAGCTACTACAACACTCTGCCCCGATTCGACGGCGCCCTCCGCCAGTTCGTCGGCGCGGTCAACTACACCAAGCCCTGCACCAGCACCGGCACGACGGGCTACAACAACTACTGGAAGAACCTCGGCAACAGCTACCTGTTCCGCTGGAATGGCGCGGCTGCGACTCCGAGCGACGCAGAGGCCGAAACACTGATGAACCAGCGCTACAGCGGCCAGCTCGTCGTGATCCGAGCCGACTCCAGCGCCAAGTCCATCAAGGCCCATGCGGTGATGTGGGACCTCCGAGACAAGCCCACCAACTCCATGTGGGACCCCTGGAAGCAGGGCGTCGTCGCCTGTCCGTAAGAGCCATCGTCAGACACAGGGTTCCGCGCCATGCACAAGCT
>JAEYWW010000342.1 GCA_023428805.1 Armatimonadota bacterium
CTCACTCCAGAGCTCGACCCAGGTCGAGCACTCCTGATGCCTACACCTCTGGAGAGGTGCACCTGAAACCTCCAGCTTGGGAGGAAAACCGGCTTCGTGGAACTCAGCCCTTCAAGGATGTGCGAATGGAGGGCCGACCTGAAGCGCAGCGGTCGCTAATGGCTGGTGCGGCGAAGACGATTCGACTCTTCGATTGCGATTGAGTGCCTCGGATCAATCGAAAGGGCTTCCGCAAAGGCCTTGAGAGCGTCGGACTCTCGCGCCAGCCGGGCGAGGGCGATTCCAGCACAGGCATGGGCATCGGCATAACGGGGATTGATTTGGATCGCAGCCAGAAACTCATCAAGAGCTTCCTGCACCCGGTCAAGCTGGAGCAAAGACTCGCCGTGGCGGCAACGGAGATCGGCCCATTTCGGCTCGTTCTGAACTGCCTGACGATAGGCATCTTCGGCATCCACCCAACGATTCTTCTGCCCGAATTCTGCGGCTATCTCGGCGAGAGAGGACGCGCTGGTTGTCTGGGGTCGGGATGCCATCAAGAGAACTCCCACCGCCGCTTCGATCCGACCTTCGCGGACATGATCCGACACGCGCACGTGAACTTGATCGGGAAAATGCTGGAAGCTGATTTGAAGGGCCTCCTCCGCACGATCTATCCGGAGAAGCGCGGCTCCCTTGATCGCCAAAGCACGGGAATACGAGGAGTTCAAAGCCAGCGCACGATCCGCCGAAACCAGAGCGTCGTGGTTTTCGTTCAGTCCCAACTGAGCTTCCGCCAGCCTCTGCCACAGATCAGCAAAGCTTGGCCGAAGCTGCAGCGCATCGCCGAGCAATGAGCAGGCAGGCGCGTATTCCTGCAAGGCGATGCGGGCATCCGCCGCGCCCATCAGGCTTTGCACCAGCTTGGCACGGGCGAGATTCTTGGCTTCGGGATCGCTGAGTTCGGTGAGGCTCGCGCGGAACTCGACGACAGCCTCATCAAAGTCGGAGCGGGCAAGAGCGCGGACTGCCCGGTCATAGGCCGGACTCTGCCCAAATCCGTACCACTTGCCGACGATGCTCATGCCGATTGGATTTTAGTGGAGTTTGGAGGGGCGACTATGGACAGGAGGCCCTCCCTGGCCGTTTCGCCCGCCAGTCCCTTGGCCTAAGAACCAGACGGGGCTGCTGTGGAAAACGGAGCTTAAATTTCAAGAACCAGGCCGTCGAAGCCGATCTGGACGCCATGCGGGTTCAAAGCCTGTTCCAATTCGTGGTGCGTGCCTTCGCCATTGTGGCTGTGGTGCGTGGTGACAATCTGGGTTTGCGAATCGACTGTCCCCTGGCCCGCCAGCCTTTCCAGAACGAGCACGAGGTCCTTGATGTCCAAGTGGCCATAGTAGGGAGTGTGCACGAATCCCTCCGAGCACTCGATCACCAGAATGTCGAGCCGTCTGCCAGCTAGAAAATCAAAAGTCTCTTCAGGATAAACACCCGTGTCGGTGGCATAGAGGATGCGCCTGCCTTCCGACTCGATCAGGAAGTTGTGCGCTTCTTCGCTCTCTTTGTGCCGGGGACGGACGGGCGTGATTTCGTAGTTGCAGTGGGTGAACGGCACAAAGTTGTGCGTCATCACCACTTCGAACGGCCAGTTCGGATACCGCTCCATGATCGCCCGGCAGATCACCGCATTGCCGTAGATTTGAAAGCCGGCATACTCGCACTCGTTGAAGGGATAGAGCGCGTACTGCAGCTCCTCAATTGCGAAGTGATCGGAGTCGCTGTGGGTAAAGATCACCGCTGTCCAGTCGCGGGCATCCAGGCCCTCGCGGGCGAGCTGGCTCCAGGTGTCGGGGCCGAAGTCGATTTTGATTGCGTCGTCGAGGACCGCCGCGCTGCGGGTGCGAATGTCCTTTCCCCGGTGCTGGCGGGCGTACTGGCTCACTCTCGTGCTGCTGTAGAGCGCGGGAATGCCGTCTGCACCGCCAGTGCCGAGGAGCCTCAACTGCATCTGATCAGAAATCCTTCAGGGACCACATCACCATGCCGCTGAGCAGCTTGGGATAGTAGTAGGTGCTCTTCTGCGGCATGAAGTCGCCGGACGAAGCGATGACACGCATGTCGTTGACCGTCGGAGGATTCATCAAAAATGCCGCAGGCGAACCATTCTCAACTGCATCCAAAGCCTCCTGTTCGATGCGGGTGTATCCGAAGAAATCGACCCCCTTCAATCCAAGCAGTTTGGCGAAGATGAATCCGTGCAGTACGGAAACATCCAACTTGCGAAGTTCGGCGGAGCCGCCCGTTTCGATCTGCACTGCCAGCAAGTCGAGGTCATTCACTTTGGCGGTGAACCCGGTGCCGCCCGGTAGAGCCACGCCGAACGCGCGTCCCCCGCTTGCCGAAACCTTCTCGATCCGCTCCATCAGTTCCGAATTCGGACAGTCTTCGACTGCGAAGTGTTCGCTCATACGGGACTTCAGTTCTTCCGCGCTGACCGGCAGAGTCTTGAGGATGCGGTGGGTGGGGAGCAGGATGAGCCCGGGATCGCTGATGCTGCAGAGGGCCATCATCATGAAGTCCTCCGCGATCAGGCCATCCTTCTCGCCCAGAGCCTCGCGGAATCCGAGCGCGGTCTCGTAGCGATGATGCCCGTCGGCGATCCAGACTTTCTGGTCCGTGAGCTGGGTCGTGATCTCCCCGATCGCCTCCTCGTCGTCGATGCATTCCAAGACGTGGCGGATGCCGTCATCTTCGCTGGTAATGTCCGCGATTTCGGTGGCGGGAGCAGAGGTGATCGTTTTATGGATGCCCTGGGTGTCGTCCTCAAAGAGCCCAAAGATGCACTCCAGATGCGAGCGGGTGGCCTCAAGAATCCTCAGGCGATCTTCCTTGTGCTTGGGGAAGGTCTGCTCGTGCGGAAGCACGACGTTCCTGCTGTAAGGCTCGACCTTGATGAGCGTGATCAGCTTGGTTCGGGAAAGAACTTGACCAGTACCAGGAACCTCGAAGGTTTGCGTAAGGCGATAGAAGCTCGGCTTTTCCTCAAGCTGGATCGTGCCGCTCCGCCGCCAATCTTCCAGCCGCGACGCGCTCCGCGCGTACTTCACGAACTTGCTGCGGTCGCCCTCCTCGCTCTCGGGCAGGGTCAGCCGCACAACATTGTTGGGGTTTCTCGCGGCAAGCTCCTCCCGTTGCTCGGGAGAGATCACGTCATACGGGGGCGCGGTGATGTCAGCCAGCGCGCCAGCTTCCTCATTGAAGCGCAGCCCCTTGAAGGGCCTCACGGTCGCCATGGGCGGATTATGGGGTCAGTCGCCCAAGCTATTGTGGGACTGGGCAAGTATACAGACGCAGTTGATTTGTTGCTTGAAGTGATGAGATCAATTGAGGCCGAATTTTGTAAAGGTTTTAGCCCAAGTGCAGAAGGTAAATTCGGCGTCGTGTTCAAAAAGCTCTTCGGTCGTAAGAATGAGCCTAAAACAGCATCGCCACTTCTGTTTGTCTGCATCCGTGACCTCGGACCAATCCAATGGGATGCGATGCGCACAAATTTGACTGGCGAGCAGGTTCAAATGTCGGCGGCCGAAGGCAATGTTGTCAGCTTCGACTTTCCCCAGTGCACCATTCAAACAATCTTCATTTCGGCTGCGGTACCAGATAGCGAGGCGGATGCCCAAATTCCATTCTCACGTTTCTGGAATCCAGATGACTCTGCGACTCATCAATCCCACCTGGTCATGTTCTCTTCGACAGGCGAACTCCTGGAACAGTTGAGGTGCCTCGCAAAATTGGCGCAGGCAGTTTCAAAGTCCAACGATGTGGTCTGTCTTTATTGCGGAAATGCCAACCAAATCATCAACCCTGAAACCGCATCAGATCTCTGCGATGACGACGCGTGGCTCTCGATTTGGGTGAATGTCATCACTTCGCAGAATCAGTCGGGCGGGATAGACGCGAGCACGATTGGGCTGGAATCTCTGGGACATCATGAATTCGAGCTTGTTGGCACTCAACAGTCCATCGAAGACACATTTGGGCTGCTGCTCGATCTGTCCAGTTATGTGCTGAATCAAGGGCCAGTAATGAAACATGGGCAGACCTTCGGTCGAACCGCAGAGGAAAAGTATCGCATTGAGGTGGGTCGAAGCCGCTTGGGCAAGCCGGGCACGGTCATCCGCTTGAACTGGTGACGCCCGCCAATTGCTAGTAAACTGAAAAATGTGAACGGCGAAGATCGGCTTTCCACCTATCGTGAACTTGCCGAAGCCCGTTTGGATGAGCTTCTTCCCAGCCCGGAATGGGACCCGATTCCGTTGCACGAATCCATGCGCTACTCCGCGCTTGCGCCCGGGAAGAGGCTTCGTCCCGCCCTCTGCATGGCTTCCTGCGAGGCGGCGGGAGGATCTCGAAGCAAGGCTCTGGACGCGTCCTGCGCGGTTGAATTTGTCCACTGCTTCTCCCTGATCCACGACGATCTTCCGGCGATCGACGACGACGACCTGCGCCGGGGTCTTCCCACCAACCACAAGGTCTACGGCGATGCCATTGCGATCCTCGCCGGAGATGCGCTCATGGCGCTGGCCTTCGAGGTGCTGGCGAAGATGGAGGGAACCGCCGAACAGCGCATCCGGTGCGTCAGGATTCTCTCCTGCGCCCTGGGCTCCCCCGGATTGGTTGCGGGCGAGGTGCTGGACATCCTGAGCGAAGGCAGTGATGCCGAACTGGGCTTGGTTCAGCGCATCCACGCCTGGAAGACGGGAGCCCTCATCGCGGCCTCCTGCGAGATGGGCGCGATCATGGCGGGAGCGGATGCGGGGCTGGTCGAAGCCCTGGCCCGATTCGGAAGGGAGGTGGGCCTGGCCTTTCAGATTCAGGACGACATCCTCAACGAAACCTCCACCGCCGAACAGCTTGGCAAAGCCGTCGGAAGCGACCGCGAACGAAGCAAGCTCACCTATCCCGCCGCCATGGGCCTTGACCGCAGCCGGGTGGAAGCGCAGCGGGCAACCCAGTCGGCTCTGACAATCCTCGACTCGCTTCCGGGCGACACCGCCACCCTGCGCGAGCTCGCCCTGTTCTCCGCAGATCGAACTGTCTGAACCCTGCTTGACATCAGATCAGCAGCCTTGGCATAATTCAATGAACACGTTCATTGAATTATGCGCTCCTATGACTCTGCCAGACGAATTGAAAAGCAGCTGCTGACAAGGGCCCAGATTATTGAGGCCGCGAAATTCGAGTTTGAAGAGAAGGGCTTTCGGGAGGCCAGCATCCGCTCCATTGCCTTGAAGTGCGGTGTCGCATCGGGGACGGTTCTGACTCACTTCTCTACCAAGCAGGATCTCTGCCACAGCGCGCTTTTCGACGACCTCGAGAAGGTCTGCCAAGAGGCGATTCAGGCCCCCACGACAGGTTCATTGCACCATGATTACGTCGCCGTCGCCGCAAAGCTGTATTCCTATTACGCGGATCGCCCAGCTCTTTCCCGCGAGCTTCTCCGGGAGTCGCTCTTCGCGGAAGACCCTTGGCGGCAGAGGTTCATGCAGCAGGTCCTGGATGTCAACCAAGCCCTGACTGCGTGGGCGATTGAAGCGATGAAGGAGCGACGGCTCGCTTCCGAGATCAACCCAGTTCTGCTCGCCTCCTCGTTTCTCTCGTTCTACTACTTCGCCCTCATCGGATGGATGCAGGAAGGATTGCCCGACCCGCTGCCCGCCGTCGAAGCGATGCTCTCACAGCACCTCCACGGCATGACCCTAAGCCCCGAAACTCATGACTGAATCCGCCATGTTCCGTTCACCTGAAGCTCGCGACCGGGTGGTCGCCTGGGCCGAACGATTTGAACGCAATCTCTCCGTTTCGTCGAAGAGGTTCGAGGTCGCCACTTCCTTTGGAGAAACCCGCGGCTTGATTGCGGGACCTCCGGATGCTCCGCCGCTCGTTGTGCTGCATGGAGCTTTGGCATCATCGGCGCACGTGCTCCCTCAACTTGGTCCGCTCGTGGAATCTCGTCGAATCATCGTGGTTGATGTGATCGGGCAATCGCCCTTCAGTGCAGATCGCCGGCTAGATATGGACGATGATTCCTATGCCCGGTGGTTCTGGGAAGTCGTCGGCGGGCTCAATCTCGATGCTTTCGATCTGCTTGCCGTGAGCTGGGGCGGCTTCGTGGGCGTGAAGGCCGCGCTGGCGAACCCTGATCGCATCCGAAAGCTCGTGCTCGTGGTTCCGGCGGGAATCGTCAACGGCCCGGCTTGGAAGGGCTTCACCAAGATGGGCTGGCCGATGATGAAGTTCATCAAATCGCCTTCGGAGAAGAATCTCCAGCGCGTCTTGGAGCCACTCTTCACAACGCGTGATGCCGAATGGGAGCAGTTCTTTGGGCAGGCAATCCGCGACTACCGGCTCGACATGCGCATCCCGCCGCTTTGGAAGCCTTCGCAGACTTCCAGCTTCACCAAGCCCGTCCTCGTGTTTGGAGCCGATCAAGACCTTTCGTTCCCCGGCAACAAACTCACCCAGCGAGCCCGCGAGCTTTTCCCGCAGGCCGAAACTGTTCTGCTGGAGAACTGCAAACATTGCCCGCCCTTCACCGACGAATTTCGCGCGATGCTGGCGGGCAAGATTGAGGCGTTCCTCGCTTAGTTCATCTCTGGAATCATGTCGCCGTGGGCGTCGAAGAGGTCGTCCACGAGTGATTTGATCTGATCAAGATTCAGGCTCTGCCAGGTGTGCGGGTCGAGCATGGCGGCGTGATAGACGTGCTCGCGTCGTCCCGTCACAGCGGCTTCCACAGTCAGCGACTGGACATTGATGTTGGTCATGCACATCGCAGCGAGCTGCGGGGGCAGCGCTCCGACGACGGTTGGCTGGACTCCGTTTCGGTCCACAAGGCAGGGAACCTCCACGCAGCAGTCGAAGGGAAGGTTGTCGATGTAGCCGTTGTTGTCCACGTTTCCGTAGATCACGCTCGGCCTGCCGGTCTCGCAGGAGTGGATGATTGTGGAGCCGTACTCCATGGACTTGCGGATTTCACCCAGCTCCTCGCCGTTCTCCATCTTCCCGCGCAGGGCCTCCCAGCCCTTGATCTGCTCCTCGCAGCGGCGGATGTACTCGTCAATCGGAATGTTGAAACGCTCGATCAATTCGGGTGAGTCGCTGCGGATGAACCAGGGGCAGTATTCGCTGAAATGCTCGCTCGACTCGGTGACGAAGTAGCCAAGCCACTTGAACATCTCGTAGCGCACCCGGTTGCCATCGGGAACGCGCTTCTCGTCGTAGACACGGCGAATCAGCGGGTAAAGGTCTTCACCATTGCGCTCGAACTTGAGATAGAACGCCATGTGGTTGATGCCGCCGCAGACGTAGTTGATCTCTTCGGCGGGCACGGCGATGTCGCGGGCCAGTTCCTTGGCGGTGCCCTGAACGCTATGGCAGAGCCCGACGTTGGCGATGCTCGTCTCCCGGTTCAACGCCCAGCAGAGCATGGCCATCGGGTTCGTGTAGTTGAGCATCAGCGCGTCGGGGCAGAGCTCCTCCATGTCGCGGGCGATGTCGAGCAGGACGGGGATTGTGCGCAGCGCGCGGAAGATGCCGCCGATGCCGAGCGTGTCGGCGATGGTCTGCTTCAGGCCGTATTTCTTGGGAATCTCAAAATCAATGACGGTGCTCGGCTTGTAGCCGCCGACCTGCACCATGATGATGACGTAGTCGGCTCCCTTCAGCGCCTCCCGTCGGTTGAGCGTCGCGGTGATCTGACCGGTTGCTCCGAGCTGGGATTTGATGTGGTGGGCGACCTTCTCGCTCGTGGCGAGCCGCTCTCCGTCGATGTCCATCAGGGCGATGTGGGCATCCCGCAGCTCCGGGTAGCTCCAGATATCCCCCATCAAGTTCTTGGCAAAAACCGTGCTCCCCGCACCAATCATCGCGATCTTCGGCATGACGCGGGGGTTTTACCTTTGACTTGAGTCTTATTGAACCGAAACAGGTCTGCCGCCTGACCTCAGAGATTCCGTGCCCGCAATCCCCGCCGCAACCGCCATTCGGGCGGCGAGTGGTGAAGTTGTGGTTTCCGCGTCTTCGGTCAGGTACCGCAGGAACTCCGCGATCATCAGGTCATCGGAGCCGCCGTGCCAGCCTGCGGCATCAGGGACGCGATAGATGAGGTCGCCCTCAGGGTCATGCTCATAGCGGGCGTGATCCCAGAGGCGGATGACCGCCTTGCCCGGAGCGTCGCCGAAGTTTTCGATCCGTCCCTCGTCGCCGATGATGGTGTAGCTGCGCCAGGCGTCGGGGGTGAAGTGGCACTGCTGATAGCTCGCCAGAACGCCGTTGTCGAGCCGCATCAACATCAGGCTGACATCCTCGACATCGACGACCGGGTTGAGCTTGTCGATGCTGCGCGGAGGCCAGGTCTTGCGGAATTCGACCTTGACCTTCTCGTCCGGAAGCTGGCGGTCAGTCACATCACCATAAACCATCAAATCTCCGAGCGCGGTCACTTCTGCGGAGTATCCGCCGCAGAGATAGTGCAGCACGTCAATGTCGTGCGCGCCTTTCTGGAGCAGCAATCCCGTTGATTTCGAGCGGTCCGCATGCCAGTCGCGATAGTAGGCGTCGCCGCCGTAGCTGACAAAGTGGCGGCACCAAGCGGTCTTGACATGGCCGATCAGCCCCTGGTCGATCCACTCCTTCATCTTGCGGACGAACCCAAAGTGGCGCATATTGTGGCCCAGATAGAGCTTCGTCCCGGTCCGCTTCTGCGCCTCCAGAATCCGGTCGCATCCATCGACCGTGATCGCCATGGGCTTTTCGAGAAATGCGGGAATCCCGGCTTCCAGAACGGCGACCGCCTGCTCTTCATGAAGCCAGTCGGGCGAGAGAATTAAAATCGCGTCCAACCCCAAACCCAGCAGATCACGGAAGTCGGAGAACGCCTGGGCATCTGGGTGCTCGTCCAAAAATGCCGCACGCGCCGCCTCGCTCGGATCGGCCGCGGCGACGAGACGCCGCCCTTTGTCGGGGTCATGGGCGATGTTTGCGAGCTTCCCCCGGAGCCCCCAACCGATGACGCCGAACTTCAATTCCATAGCCACACTTTACTCAGAAGGGCGACCTTGTCTTGGACCAGGCGAGTCGAGGCTAGCTCCTTTTCGACATGAGTACGCGCAATGAAAACAGCCCCGAGGAATACTCCTCGGGGCTGTTTCTTGATCCTCTGACAGATTACTCTGCGGGAGCGGCTTCTTCGGTTGAGCCTTCCTCAACGAACTCGGCCATGCCGCGAAGCTGGACGGTGGTGGCGACCACGGTTTCCAGGGAGTTGAGCGGGGTGAGCCCTTCGGGAAGGTTCAAATCCTGGAGCAGGATGCGGTCGTTCTGCTTCATGTTGCTCAGGTCGACCTTGATGCTGTCCGGCAGGTCCTTGACCTGAGCCTGGAAGTCGAGGGTGGCGACCGGTGTCAGGAGTGAGGCCAGGTTCTTCGCGACCGCCTTCGGGGTGCCGCTGAACTCGACCGGAACAGCCATTTTGACCTTGTCTTCCTGCCCGACTTCCTGCAGAACGATGGCCGTGACCTTGCGGCTGGAGATGTCGCGCTGAATCTGCTTGACGATGACGTTCATCTTGCGGTCGTTGTCCAGCACGAGCGGGAAAATCTTGAGGCCGTCCTTGGAGGTGAGAACCTCCTTGATGTGCGCGCCATCCGCCTGGATCGGTCGAATGTTGCGGTCCTTTCGCTCGATGAGGGCCATCGGAAGGACACCGCTCTTGCGGAGCCGATTCACCTCGGCGGTCTTGGACTGCGGACGGGTCACAACTTGAATCTCAGACATGGCAAAGCTCCTTTTTCGGGCGCACCCGAAGGGGGACGGATCACAAAGGATACCTTGGGGCCAATGGCATTCCCGGGACGCGCAGGGATTGCTCTTGAGCGGCGCAGCACTCCCAAAGTGCCCTATCCTGCGGACTGCTCCGCTTCAGCGGGGCCATCGGATTCCCGCACTTGAGTGCGCCGCATCGCGCAGGGCTGCCGAGTCAAGGCTTAAACCAGCACGTAGTCCTGCACCTCGGGAGA
>JAEYWW010000364.1 GCA_023428805.1 Armatimonadota bacterium
GAATTCCCGAGGCCCCAAATTTGGAATGGATTGAGTATTCCGCGTCTCACCCAAAGATCTGGTCGCTCTCAACTTTCCCCAAAGCCGCGGCATCGCGGGGGGCGAAGCTGATCCACACCCAATACAACATCAGCCCCTTCTCCAAGCTGCCCGCCGTGACGACCATCCATGACGTCTCATTCTTCATCGGGCCCGAGTGGTTTTTGAAGAAGGATCGATTGATGCTCAATCACTTCATTCCCAAAACTTGCGCGCGCGCAAAAGCCATCATCACGGTCTCTGAGACATCCAAAACAGAAATCGAACGCTTCATCCCGGCGGCACGCGGCAAAGTCACGGCAATTTCCAACGCGCTGGGAGACAATATCTCCGTTTTGACTCAAGAGGAAGCTGAGAATATTGTCCGGGGACATCTCGGCATTCAGGGACCATATGTGCTGACCGTCGGCACTCGATGGCCGCGCAAGAACATGATGCTCGCGGTCGAGGCGATGGACCTTCTCCCAGATCGCTTTCCTCATCGACTGATCCTGACCGGAAAGCCCGGATGGGGCGAGGAGAAGCTGGGCAAGCGTTCCCGAGCCGTGGGATATGTCTCCAATGCCGAACTCTCGGCCCTCTACCAATGCGCCGACCTCTATCTGGCGCCCAGTCGCCACGAGGGGGTTGGAATTCCGCTGCTGGAGGCTTTTGCCTGCGGATGCCCGGTTCTCGCCAGCAACGGAGGCGCGCTGCCCGAAGTTGCGGGAGATGCGGCAGTCATCGAACCATCCTGGGAGGCGGCCCATTGGTCCGAAACCATCGCCTCGCTCCTTGCAGATCATCGGCGGCTTTCGGAACTGCGTGAAAAGGGCAGAAGCCGCTTGGACGATTTTGATTGGCTCGATAGTGCACGCCGCACGGTTGAAGTCTATCGGAGCGTGCTGCGATGACTTTGGAAGAGATGCTGCAGGTTCTCGCCTGTCCTCGCTGTCAGGATAGGCCTTCGCTGGTCCTGAATGGCGGAATGCTGGTGTGCGGGGTCTGCGGTTCTCGGTATCCTGTGATCAACGGCATTCCCCGCCTCATTGCGGACGCCGAAAAGACCGCGAAGGAGATTCACGAAGAAAGCGATGAGCCGGGTTCCGTTGAAAGTGCTGGTACTGCATGGTCCGAACCTGAACATGACGGGGTTTCGGGAGCCTGAGCTCTACGGCAAGAAGCCTCTGACCGACATCGACACCGAGATTCAAGCCGAGGCGGATTCGCTGGGAATCGAGGTCCGCATTCTTCAATCCAATCATGAAGGCGTCCTCATCGACACGATCCATGAGCACCGCAAATGGGCGGATGGCATCGTGATCAATCCGGGCGGACTCACCCACTACTCCATCGCCTTGCGGGACGCGCTCGTCAGCGTCCGACTGCCGGTGATCGAAGTTCATCTGAGCAACGTCCACGCCCGCGAGGAATTCCGACGCCATTCCGTGATCTCTCCCATCACCGTCGGCCAAATAGTCGGATTGGGGAGCGCGGGCTATACCCTCGCCCTCCACGCACTCCGACGCATCCAAGAATCCAGCACATGAGCAATCTCGAACGACTCCGCGCAAGAATGGCCGAATCCGGAGTTCCGGCCCTCTTCGTTTCCGACATCCTGAACGTCCGCTGGCTGAGCGGGTTCACCGGCTCCACAGCCTACTGTGTGGTGACCACCGATCATGCTCTCTTTTTGACCGACAGCCGTTACACGATTCAGGCGGAACAGGAGGTGTCCAAGGGATTTGACATCGCCACGTTCGGGGCTCCCAAATCCTGGCACGACCATTTTTCTGAAGCATTCGCCAAAGCCCAGGTCAAGGAACTCATGTTCGAGACCTCCGCGAAATACGCCCAGGTTGATGAGTGGAAGTCAGGATTCCCCGATCTTGGATGGCATCCCGCAGGCTCCATTCTTTCCGATCTCCGAATGGTGAAGACACCCGCCGAGATCGCGAAAATCAAGGCCGCATGCCAGTTGGCGGATGCGACGATGCTGCACGCATCCCAGCTCCTCCAGCCCGGCAGAACGGAGCTGGACGTGCTGCTGGACCTGGAGTTCTTCATCAAGCGTCAGGGAGCAAAACCCGCGTTCGACGCGATTGTCGTCAGCGGCCCCAACTCCGCGCGTCCGCATGGCAAGCCTGGGAATCGCGTCATCGAGATCGGCGACTTCGTGACCCTCGACTTGGGAGCGCAGCTCGATGGCTACAACAGCGACATCACCCGCACGTTTGTGGCGGGCCATGCCAGCGACCGCCACCGTGAAGTCTACGAACAGGTGCTGAAGGCCGAGCTTGAATCGATCTCATTCATGAAGCCGGGCGTCTCGGGCAAGGAAGTGGATGCGCGGGCGCGCGAGGTTTTGGATGAGAAGGGTCTGGCCAAGCACTTTGGCCACGGTCTGGGGCATGGACTCGGGCTCGCGGTGCACGACTATGGAGGACTCAACACCCGCTCCACCGACATCCTGGAGCCGGGAAATGTGTACACCGTCGAACCGGGAGTCTACATCGAAGGCTTCGGCGGGTGCCGCATAGAAGATGATGTCGTGGTGACATCTGACGGCGTGGAAGTGCTCACCCACTTCCCTCGCGAGCTGATCTTGGTGCCTTGAAAATACGCCGTCCTCTCGTTGTTCTCAGCGAGCTTGCCATCGTCCCGGGCGGGCTCAAGCTCTCTTGGGAATTGATTGCCGGCCAAAAAGTCGCGATCATGGGAGCATCCGGTTCCGGCAAGTCCCTCCTTCTGGACGTGATCCTGGGGCAGGAACAGCCCGCAAGCGGACAGGTCACCTTGTCTGGCAAGGCCGCCGCCGCAGGCATGGGGGGGTTTGGGAGACGGGACACCCCATTGGGGGTCGCCAAGGCGATCAGTCCAGACCTGAACAATGTCGTGGAGACTCTCAGCGCACTCGGGCTTTGGGAGTCGCGGGAGTCGCGGATTCTGGACCTGCCGCCCGGCCTCGCCTCGGCCTGCGA
>JAEYWW010000378.1 GCA_023428805.1 Armatimonadota bacterium
ATGCAGCTCATCGTGCCTCTGGCCTGCGACGCGCACATCCAAAAACAGCCATGAGCCTTCAATGCGCCGACCTAGTCGAGGAGGCAGTTCAGAATTGGCTCGGAGTCAATGCCAATGATCCCCAATACAACCTTGTGCGATTGCAGTTTGAAGCCCTTCGCAAGCCTGGCGAAGCGCGGGCATGATGGCGGACCTCTGAAGCAGTCGCGGCCGTGCTGATGGTTCATTCCAATCCCACAAGTATCGATCGTTTTGGAATTGTCCTCAACCCGGCTTCGGGGCGGGGAAAGGGAGGGCGGTTGGAGGCGGAACTCTGTGCCCGGCTCGATCAAGTCGCCCCGCAATCTTGGTCTCTCGTCAAAACCACGGCAAAAGGGGATGCGGCCCGCTGCATCCAAGAATTGACCGCTCTAGGCTGTACCCGCATTGCTTCTGCCGGCGGCGATGGCACGCTCACCGAATGTTTGGAAGCCCTCATGCCAACGGACATTCCCCTTGGTGTGATTCCACTCGGCACGGGGAACGACTTTGGACGGCAGATCGGCGTGCGAACTCTCAGTGAGGGCCTCGATGCTCTCGTCAGCGGCCAGGTGATCCTGGCGGACGTGGGCGAAGCCAATGGCAAGCCATTTCTCGATACGATCGCGTGCGGATTCGATTCAGCCGTCGGGCAGCGCGTCAACGAAGGATTTAGGCATCTCAAAGGCACCGCCGCCTATATTGGAGCCGTCGTCTCCACTTTGCGAACCTATAAATGTTCGGACATGGAAGTCGAGGTGGATGGTGAAGTGTGGCGGGGGCGGGCGATGCTGTGCGCCGTCTGCAACTGCCGGAGCTACGGCGGTGGACTCAATGTCGCTCCGAACGCCTCGATCGCCGATGGCTTGTTGGATGTGGTGATTGTTCAGGAGATGTCGAAAGCCCGATTCTTGATGCAATTCCCGAAGGTGTTCAAAGGAACTCACCTCGGACTTCCCGAAGTGAAGTCTTGGAAAGCACGGGAAGTCAGCATCCAATCCGATCCGCCGATCCGATGGATGCGGGATGGCGAGATGGAGGATTTCACTCCTCTCAAAATCACTGTCAACCAGGCTAGCCGCCCCATCTTGTGCCTGGAAATCACCGTTGAGGACGGCGAGGGGAGACGGGAAGTTGGGCGTGGCGGGAGGCGATCAGCTTCTCGCGGTAGTCGTTGAAGGGGCAGATTGAGCGGACGCCCATGATGTTCGAGACTTCGACCGCGTCGCTCCAGCGTTGAGGATTCACTTTGCCATCGCGGCAAAAACGCCCCTCTTCATCGTATCGCGGGCAGTCGGAACAGTACATACTGGTGTTTATGCAGCTCGCAGGCTTGCTGGCCATGACGGCCATCGCGCAATCTCCTTACGGTCTTACCTTAAAAGACGGGGTGTTCGAGGCGAAAGCACTCGACAAAACTGCACGGGTTTCCATCGCCCAGGCCACGCGGCAGTCGATTTTCCCCGCCGAGCGGCTCACCCTGAACTATGGCGGACGCCGGATTCTGCTGGATCAGAAGGGAATCGGCATCGAGAAGGGCAACCAGGTCGCCTGGTCGCGCGTGCCCGCGATCTCCACCACTCCCAAGCTCTTCACCCCTGAGCAGATCGCGGACACCCAGGCCAAGATCAAGTCGGGCGAGCGGGATGCGGGCTTCTCGGTTCTGGCAGGCTACGAATACGTCGGCTCCACCCTCTATCTTCTGCTGCAGTGGAAGGACAAGTTTGACGTCGCGTGGCTGGAGGCTATTGTCGGAATCGACATGACGGCGGAGGATTTGACCGCCAGCCTGGTCGGAAAGATGGATGGCATCAGCTTCGCCAAGGGGCCGGTGGACGATCAGCTTCTCCTCAACGGAGGGTCGCTGGTGGCGCTTGCACGCGGTGAGTCGGGCTGGGGAGTCGCCTCGTGGGATCTGGCCGAGAACAAGGCATCCTTCCAGACTCTGGGCGACAATGCGACAACGGCCAAGTTCACCAACGCGATGGAGAATGTTGTGTCGCTCTACGCAACCTCCTACGGGACGACGATCGCCACTTACGCCACACTCCGCTCAGGAGATTCGGCGCAGGTCGCCGAGGTGCGCGGGCCGATCAAGGGCATCATCGAGCCCTGCTTCCTGCGGTATGTGAAGGGCAGGCAGCCGATGCTGGTGAATTTGAGCACGGGAATCGAGATTGAGGTGGACGAGAATATGGGTGGTGCCCAGTCCGATCTCGGCCTCATCGTCTGGTCCCCCGCAGACGAGCCGAAATACGCGAAGTTCATCGACAGCGCATCCGGCCGGGTTTATGCGACCTGGACCAGCGTTGCCTCTGGCGGCTAGCCGTGACTCTGCGGGTGAGGGGGGCGCGCCATTCAGGAAACCATCTCGGAGTCGTCGCAGTAAAGGCAGGATATGAAGGCGAAAATTTTCGCATTGGCTGCGATCTTGGTCGTGGCATCAGCAGGCATCGGCCTAGCTCTGAGCTTCAGTACTCCGCCGCGAGACGAGTACGATTTTGCACTTGAGATTGCCAAGATGGAGGCCGGATTTGTGCGGTTCGGACCACGCGATGATCCTCTCACTCAGATTGAAGGAACAAGCAGCACCTACGCTGTGAGCACGTGGATTGAACTGGACCGGAGCGTGCAGAGTCAACGGTTGCCGGGAGCTGCCGGAACGATGCGTCGAACCTGCACGATCTTTGGTCAGAGGCCCGATTTATCGCCGATGGGATGGTACGACAAAATTCATGCGTGGATTTTTCCGGCGCGCTCCATGGCGAGCCCGGGCTACATTGTCTACGACCATCCAGACCTGACTGTAATCCTGAAAAGTGTTCGTGAGCGTCGTGGGCGGGAGAACCTCGCGAATCTCATTCAGGACATCGGATGGGCGCTGGGATACGTCGCCTACGAGGAGAAGCCGATCAAATTCGATCTCATGCTTCTCCGGGCGCAGATCGAACATGAGGCGGGTCGGGACGACCTGGCCCGGCAGACCCTGAAGCTGATGGCGCACAAGGTCAAGACGCCAGACAGCCGCTGGCATGCCGAGTGGAAGAAACTGGACGTCGCCCTCAAACCCTGACGGCCAGAAAGAGGTCGTTCACATTCGTTCGCGTGTCCCTTCTCGGGATGACGGCTCCCGCCTTCCGCGCCCAGGCCAGCGTATCGGATGTTTTCAGCGCAAGCTCGACACCGCCGGCCCGATCGAGCGAACCGCCATCGACGATCACGCCTGCGGAGTCGGTCGGACCATCCCGCCCATCGGTGCCCGCCGCCAGAATGAAGAGCCTCTCCACTCCAGAAATCTCGTTCGCCGCCGCCGCCCCGAATTCCGAAGCCCTC
>JAEYWW010000027.1 GCA_023428805.1 Armatimonadota bacterium
GTTTTGCAAAGTGCCTGGAAAGGTTCGACGTGCTCCTCGGCAAGCTCATCGCCAAGCTCCGCCCGGGCGACCTCCTCATCCTCACGGCCGACCACGGCAACGACCCCACCACCCCCAGCACCGATCACAGCCGCGAGTTTGTGCCTGTTGCGTTGATCGGTGAGCAGGTTCAACCCGGGAAATTAGGGGATACGGTCGGAATGGCGGCGATCGGAGCAACCGTCGCGGGATGGATCGGCGAGCCGTGGGACAAAGGCGTGAACCTCAGCGCTTGACCAGCGAATCTGATGGAGCCACGGCATCAAGCGCCAAGCCGCGCCGCCTGGCTTCCAGCGGCCACGCGACAAAGTCGAACCAGGCGTGCCAAAGCCCGCTTATCAACATCATTGTCGCAGGCACAGTGGATATCCAAGCCGCTGAAGCCGGATTGGCAAACTGACTTGACCAACCTGCCCAGGTCCAGGGAAGAAACAAGGCAAACGCAAATGGGCTGGAGATTGAGCCGTACCATGCTTTGGTATTAATGGTGTAGAAGATTTGTAGAGCGATCAAAGTTAGTCCGATCAATCCTCCTGCGATGATTAAGATCATAAGAGTGTCTCGTTCTTTGTCCAATAAAATTCCCCCGACGGGAAGCACTCCGATGATGAGGCCGGAGAAAACTTGAATCGGCACCGCCCAGGCCGCCTTGAGGCGATGCTCTACTTTGAACCTGCTTGTCAGCTTCTCAAAGGGTGGCTTGGACTGGACTCTCATGGCAGCACGCTCACTCCGGCCAGACATAATCCGCCGGGACGACCCACACATGGCGGGCGACTTCCTTGCCGACGGTGACGGCTTTGCCGTTGATCTCCAGGTTGATCAACGAATCGATTTTGGTCGCGCTGACCGCGCGAAACTCCTTGCGCGGAACCAGGCCCAATTCTTCCAGATGCTGGAGGAACTCCACACGCTCGTCCGTGATGCGGTAAACGCGAAAATCCCCGGGTTCGACATCCTGCAGCCGGATGCTCGGATCGGTGGTGTCGGGGTCGATGGGCGCGCCCTGGGGGTCGAACTGCGGCTGGCCCATCTTGTCCCACATTCGGTTGATGATGTCTTCGCCGACGTAGTGCTCCAGCTTGCAGGCCAGCTCATGGAGGTCATTCCACGGCATCCCGAGTTCGGTATGAAAGAAGCTCTTGAGCACCCGGTGCGAACGGGTGAGCTGCTTGGCGACCTTCATGCCGTAGTCGGTCAGCCGGATGCCCTGATACGGAACGTGATGCACCAGCCCCAGCTCTGCCATGCGCTTGACCATCGTCGTCGCCGAGCCCGGGGAGACGAACATATAGGTCGCAATGTCGCCCGTCGAGACGCTCTCAAATTCGTGCTGGAGGCGGTAGATGCCGTCGATATACTCCTCGACACTCTCGCTGAAGAGCCGCTTCGTGCGATCCTGCTCTCCCGGGCGACAGCTTGCGGGCACCCTGAGCGTGAGTTCGTCCTTGTTCGACATGAGCGCTCATTTTACCGAGCAGTCATCCATGCGAAAAGACGCGGCGCAAAATTCGCCGCGGCTCATTGCCAAGAGGGGATCGCCCTTACTTGACCGGCCACTTGGCGATGCGGATCGTCTTCACGAGCACGGCATCCTTCGGGTCGTCAATGCTGCCATTGTTGGCGGGGTTGCCTGTCTTCACGATCTCGTCCACAACTTCGATTCCCTTGACGATCTGACCGTAGGCTGAATACTGCCCGTCGAGGAAGTCGGAGTCGGCATGCATCAGGAAGAACTGGCTGCTGGCTGAATCCGGGTCCTGTGACCGCGCCGCGCTGAGCACACCGCGAACGTGCTTGGTGCTGTTGAATTCGGCAGGAACATTGACTTCCTTGCCCTTCTCCTCATAGCCGCCCGTGCCCCAGTAGCCAGCTTTGGACAAATCTTTCGTATTCGGGTCGCCGCCCTGGATCATGAATCCCGGAATGCAGCGATGGAATCGCGTTCCATCCCAGAACTTGGCGTTCGCCAGCTTCTTGAATTGAGCAACGTGCTTGGGAGCAACTGCCGGAAAGAACTTGACGATGATCTGACCCTTGGCCGTCTCAATGACCCCGACCTCTTCGCCAGTTTTGACTTCTGGAGCCTGGTAGGTGGCGGCTTGGGAAGGCGCTTCGGGGGCAGGAGTGGGATCGGCGGTTTCTTCGGCAGGAGTGCCGGTAGTGTCTGTGGCCGATGTTTCAGGATTGCCCCCAATCACGTCTGGAGTCGTGCCCTCTGCCTCAGGTTCCTTCGCGCATCCCGCCAAAACGCCAAAAGCGATCAGCGAACACGCCATCATGAAAATGCGCGATTTGCTCATTTGAACCTTAGTATAGTTCACAGGTGCTGTTCCGGCGGCGAAACCAGGCCCCGGGTCTGCTCGTTCAGGTGCAGTGCGAGCAGCATGATCTTGCGCCGGGTGGTCTGCAGCACCACCAGTTTCCCAAGGTCGGTCTCCACCGCCTCGCCCTGTTTGGGGACGTGCTGAAGCTCGTCGAAGATGATCTGGCTGACTGAGGCCCGCGAAGAATCGGGATTGATCGGCAGATCGAGAAACTCCAAAATCTCATCCCAGCGAACTTTGGGATTGATGACGAGGCGCGTCGCTGAGGCCCAGATGATCGGGTCCTGCTCGCTCTCCAGACGGTCTTGAAGATCGCCAAAAAGCTCCTCAACCAAGTCTTCCAGCGTGAGCAAGCCGCTGGTTCCGCCGTATTCATCCTGCACGATCAGTATCTGCGAGCGGCTCTCTCGCATGGTCGCAAGGGCGCGGTCGAGTGTGAGGTTTTCCGGCACAAAAATGGCGGGCTTCATGACGCCTTCCAGTGAAAATCCCGGCTCGTCCCAAGCCTTGATCAAATCCTGGAGATAGACGACCCCTGTGATCGAATCCATGTCGCCTTCGTAGAGGGGAAGGCGGGAGTGGTTCATGTCCTTGATCCGCACCGAAACCTCCGTCCTGTCGGCTTCCAAGGGCAGGCATTGCATGTCGAGGCGGTGGACCATGACATCACGCGCGGTCAACTCATCCAGGCGCAGAGCCTTGAGAATCACGTCGGCGTGCTGCTCTTCAAATTCGCCGGTCGATTCGCTGGTCTGGAGCATCAGCGCGAGCTCTTCCCGGCTCACCGCGTCCTCCATCTCCTCATCAACCTTCATCCCAACCAGCCGCAGGAACAGCTTGCCGGAACTATCGAGAAGCCAGATGATCGGCTTTGTGATGACCACCCACAGGCCGAGCGGGCGCATCAGAACGCGGCTCACCGCCTCCGGCTGTCGAATTGCCAGATATTTGGGAACCAGTTCGCCCAGCACAACCAAGGGGAAAAGCAGGATCAAAATGGAAAGAACCTGCATCAACCCAGCGGGCAGATTGAGGAAGCTGAGCCCCTTCATGAGGGCCTCGGTCAACGGCGGCTCGGTGATCGCACCGATGGCGATTCCCAGTGCGCTGATGCCGATCTGAATGCCCGCGACGAAGGATGTCTTCCGGTCGAGGGCGGTCAGCAGAAACTGAGCAAACTTGCTCCCGCGATCCGCTTCAGCTTGAACTCGGCTCCTCCGGAGCCCGATCAGGGCATATTCCGCCGCAACGAAAGCAGCGTTGCCCACAAAAAGAAGAATGCTGACGAGAACTGTTCCCATCAGCGACCACCCAACCCCGTACTGTCCGGCTCCATATCGCGTTCGCCCCCAGGCGGACAATCGTATGGACGCCGGAAGAACCGGGAGTGTTGCATATTGGCCAATCTTGACCTCAGGTCATCCAAGCAGGCGTAAAATGCCTTGATGGTCCAACCCGGTGTCTATCCCGCCTGCACAACCCCATTTGATGACCAGGGGCGGATCGACATGGTCGGCATCGCCAAACTGCTCGCGTTCTTCGAGGCCTCTGGATGTCGGGGCGCTGTGCTGGCGGGCACCAATGGGGAGGGGCCATCACTCAGCGCGGTGGAGAAGCGCGATCTTCTGCGGGAGGCGATGCCGCTTCGCGGGAAGCTGGACCTCATCCTCGGGATCGCAACGCCGAGCATCCACGAAGCCAAGTGGCTGACCCAGCAGGCGGGAAAGATTGGAGCCGCTGCGGTACTCGTCATGGCGCCCAGCTATTTCCGCCGGGCCAGCGAGGAGGGGATCGAAGCATGGTTCACCGCCCTGCTGGATGACGCCCACCTCCCCGTCATCATCTACCAGCATCCCCCGCTCACGGGAATCACGATCACGACCGAAACGATTCGCCGCCTTGCAAAACACCCCCGCTTCGGCGGGCTCAAAGACAGTTCTGGAGACGCTGGAAATCTCTCGCTCTACCGCGAAGCCGCACCGGACCACCCGTTGTTTGTCGGCGACGAAAGACTGCTCTGGCAGGCTTTGGAAGGCGGATGGGCCGGCACGATCAGCGCGTGCGCCAACGTCATCCCCCAATGGCTGAGTCGCGTGGCTTTGGAGAGGGATGAAGTGAAATTCGAGCTGATCCGCCCGGTGATCGAACATCTGAGGAGCATTCCTCAACCCGAGGCCAACAAGGCGATTCAGCACGCTCTCGGGCTGATCAACAGCCCTGAACCAAGACTGCCCTTGCTGGCTTATGAGTGTGTTGAGCAGCTATCGTTGCTGGACAAAGTCCTCGGAATCAATCCCGGGAATCTGGGTATTTAGCAGCCTTGGTCATTCGGTCATCAGTTGTCGACAGAGTGCCGCCCTTTCAGGGCTAGTACAACGCAACCCCGGCGCATCCAGGGCTTCGCCCTTCGCTGCGGGATAGCGGCCCGTTGGGCCAAGTGGGTGATCCAGCAGTTACTTCAAAGTGCAGGACCGTTTTTGTCGGGGACTGCGGGTCCCCGTTGCACGCAAAGACAGGCCCGAAGGGCCGACATCACACAGCGAAGGGCGAAGCCCTGGTCGGAGGGCCATGGGATTAGGAGAGCCCTGAAGGGGCGCTATCAACAGAGTGCTGCCCTTTCAGGGCTAGCACAACGCAACCCCGGCGCATCCAGGGCTGCGCCCTTCGCTGCGGGGTTGCGGCCCGTTGGGCCGGTTGGGTTCAACATTTCATTTGGCAATTTGGATCACATTTTTTTTGTCGAGGATTGTAGGTCCCCGACACACGCAGGAAC
>JAEYWW010000049.1 GCA_023428805.1 Armatimonadota bacterium
ACCCCATCCTCTTCCTGGCTGGCCCCGAGGCGGGGTTCGACATGGCGGATCGCATGAAGTTCACGCCGCGCACGATCTTTACGGTGGACCAAGTTCGGCACAATGACTACATTTCGCAGGGTGTGATGACTCGATGGGCCAGCCATTTGCGTCAGCCCTATTCGATGGAATTGAAGGAGACTGCCGCCACAATTCAGGATCGATACGGCAGAATTTGTGAAGTGGTACGGGCCTATTTGGGAGCGCATTTGAAGGGGCAATCAAAACCTCTTGATGATCTGGCGAAGCTCTACGATCAGCCGGTTCGGATGGACAACTGCACTCTCAGCTTCGTCACCGTCGGCCAAATTGGCCCGGCATCATATAATGACGCGAAGAACATTCCGCCAAACCCGCGGGATATCAGGAATCTTCTCGCCCAGATCGGCGCAATCGAGACTGGAAAACTCCTCGAAAAGTACAAGGATCAGGCCAAGACGGCGGCAGTCTATGATCCGCAATTCGCCTTCGCGCTCCTTTTTCAACTCTATTCTGATGGGAAAACGGAGGACGCAAAGGTGATCTATCAGGCTTACGAACGTTCAGGGGTGGAAGTGGGGAAGTCAATCCTCAACCAGGCGGAATTCGGCAAGTTCTTGAAATATGCCGACTACGAGGAGCGCTGCTACCGAGTGCTGCTCGCCGCCGATCCTGGCAACCCGAAGGCAGAAGAGGGCCTGAAGGCAATGGGGAAGGATAAATCGTAAAATGGCGGCATGGATTTGGTTGAGCTTTCGAAGAAACAGGCGGTGGATGGCATGGAAATGTTCCTGCGGAATTTCTCACACGTGCCGGATGACAAGCTGAACTGGACTCCGACCCCGACATCAAAATCCCCTCTCCGCATCTCCGCTCACACTGCACTTTATGCGGGGCGTTTCGCCGCCATGATCCGCAATCGGGCTCTTCCCGCACCCGATAATCTTGATGAGTGGGTCGCGTCCAACAACGCCGAAGAGACCGCTATTGCCAGCAGAGAAGAGATGGAACGCGTCTTCCGCACAGGCACCGCTGAAGTGTTGGCAGCCCTCGACAGCCTCACTATCGAGGAGGTTGAGATGACCCTCCAATCCGACCAGGGCTGGTCCATCCCCATGAAGCAAGTCATGGCCCTCCCTGGGTGGCACGCCACGCTGCATCTGGGACAGATTGATTACCTGCAGACTTGCTGGGATGACCAGATGATTTATGTCGGATGAAATGCGCTGTGACGCAAACGAGCGGCACGCCAGTTAAGTCCATAGGATGCGCCTTTTAACCTGAATGGACAGTTTCTTGGCAGGATGACTTACATACTTGCTGTAGCTGAGGCATACTCACTCATGTTATATATCGCACTTGTCAGTTGTGATATGGCATTTGAGGACGGTATCTAGCCATGGGCTTTGGGGTTGTGATTTTCGCTTGGATTCTTCTTTCTGCTGTGTTGCTGATTGTTGGCATTCAGTGGAGATAGTCGAGATGCGCCAGACTGAAGTACCTCCATGCACAGATTGGCAGTAATCTTGATGTCATTTTGGTTCAGTCCTCACATCTGTTGCGCCAATTGAACCCGGAAAGCATACTGACTGAGGCACACCGATTGAATGTGCATTTCGAGATGAACATCAAGAACAAACTGAATCAAGAGTGGCTTTGCAGATTGTTTATAAAAATGCTGATATCGGATGTAAAGGGTGGCCTGGGATTCGTTGTGATTCGGTTGCAATATGGCTTCACAATGTTAGGTCGGCTGGCCAAAGGAAGCATCTATTCGCATAGCTATTGACTGGTGGGCGATTCCGAAGGCACTGCTCTTGTTCACTCCATCAATCGTATTGCGACCGTGGCCGAATATTCTCTTTTTAACCCTATTATGCATCCTGCCCCCTATGATGAAGAAGTACGACTTGCTTGCTAGAAGGGAAATGGTGTTATGCGCTGCTTATAAATTGAAGCTTTATGCTGGACATAGTCAAAGATACGCGCCTGCCAACGAAAACATTCAGCAACGAACAGGGTGAAGTGGCCTATCTTGTGAAGGACGGTGTTTCCTGCGAGTGGCACATCATCCCGGAGATGAATCCTTTTGTGTTAGGGACGGACTTGATCTACTACATGGGCCATCGTTCGCCTCCTTACTACATTGCGGGGACCATTGAGAATGGACAGGCCTTTTCGGTTGTGGACGAGCTTTCTGGGGTGGAACAGACAGTTTCGTATGATCAGAGCGGTGTGGCGAAGGGCCAGCCCTCGGTGACGACGGAGACGGACGACACGCATGTCTACGACGTCGAGTTCGGCTACAATGCGCTTGGAGAGCGTGAGATCGTGACTCTGGTTACGCCGAATGGGGTGACGAAATGGAAGTACGATGGCTGGCAGGAGGTCTGTACAAGATCCAGACATCTCCCTGCACGTTCGGACGGTGTGTTTGACCAGAAACTCAGGTCAACGTATAAAGAATACGAAACACTATGATGGCACAGGGATCGTTGCACACATCTCATCTCCTCTTCTCTCAATCCTCTCGATTTTCCACGGACTGATAGTTAGACCTTTGTGTCTTGCCTGACGTGAATGGTGAGGGTGGCGCGACCAATACTGATCTACTTTCCGCCTAGGTTTATGAGTGCTCTGATGGCTCAGAATGTGCAGTAATGCCGATTAACTGACACTTGGCCATGAGCGTGCCAGAAATGGGGAATGGTACTCCGGACGGGATTCGAACCCGCGATTTCCTCCGTGAAAGGGAGGCGTCCTGAACCGCTAGACCACCGGAGCACGGTGCGAGAGAGATTGTATTAGAGGGGCGCGGTCTGCGGTCGGGCCCCTCTAGGTCTGGAATCAGCGGCCGATTCCGTCAGCGCCGATCTTCACCCGGCTCGTCTGCTCTCCTCCCTCGGTGGGAGGTGTGGAGACTGCGCCCGAGTTCTGGTTGACCGGCGGCGCGCTGGAAACGGTCGATTCGGTGGTCGTGCTGGCTGCGGAAGTGGTCTTCTCGGCAGCCTTCTCATTGTTCTCCGGCTTGGGCTTCGGCGCGGCCTTCTTGGCGATGGACGCTTCCTTCTCCAAGTCGCCGACATTGATGCTCTTGCCGCCGCTCACGCGTCGTCCGCCGGCGTAGCGCTTGTTGTAGTAGCCGTCGTTGAGGGAGTTGATCTGAACCTTTCCGCCGCCGGATGAGGAATGAATGAACTTGCCTCCGCCGATGTAGATGCCGACGTGGTTCACGCGGGAGCTGCGCCCGGTTTTGAAGAAGACCAAGTCACCCGTCTTGAGGCTGCCGCGAGAAACGGCCTGGCCTGTCTGAGACTGCGAGGTCGAGGTTCGAGGAAGCTTGACGCCGTGCTTGGCAAAAACGTGGGAAGTGAAGCCTGAGCAGTCAAATCCGCCACGGCTCGTGCCGCCCCAGCGATACCGCGTGCCCATCAGAGTCTTGGCGTAGCTGATCACTGAACCAGGCGCGCCTTTGCCCATGGCGACTGTGACTGCGGGGCCGGACTTCGTGACCGGAGCTTTGCTTGGTGCGCTCTTGGCAACGCGGCTGCCGCTGGATGTCGATCGCGGAGTTGACTTGATGGATTCCTTCGCGCTGACTTCCTTCAGCATGTCGCCGCGCACCCAGCCGATCAACCCGGTGCTGAAGCGCAGTTTGTACCAGCCCTCCTTGCGGTCGAGCACTGCTGCGACGAGTCCGCGATCAACCAGGGTGACCTTGCGGCTGGTCGTATTGGGAAGAGATCGCACCGTGACATCGGTGCGGTTGACCGCAACGCGCTTGGTATTGATGCGGTTGGTCGCGGCGGCGACGCTCTTGGATGCGGAACTGGAGCCGCTCTTGCCGGGCGCCTTGAGGCTCTTGCCGATCTGCAGCGCCGACCAGTTGACGCCGGGATTCAGGGTTCGAAGCTGGGCGGGAGTGATCCCGAGGCGGCGGGCGATGATCCAGTCGTTGTCGCCGCTCTTGACGATGTATGAACCACCAGCCTTCGGCGCGGGCTTGCTCTTTGCGACGGTCGAGGCAGGGGCCGCTTTTTTGAGCGGAACCCGCAGCGGCTGGCCGACTTTGAGGTTGCCCCAGTTGACTGAGGGGTTCATTTTCCGCAGTTCGGTGGGGGTGATTCCAAATTTCGGTGCGATGGTCCAGTCGTTGTCGCCGTTGCGGACGTAGTAGGCGTCGGACTTTCGCTCGGGTTTTGCGGCTGGCTTGACCGCGCCGGGCTTGGGAGCCGGCGCCGCATAGGCCATGGTCATTGAGAAGTTCTTGGGAAGTCGGGCGGGGATGAGAATCACCGTGCCTTCGCGAATCCTTTCTGGTTTCAGGTCGGGATTGGCGTCCATCAGCCTCTCATATCCCGTGTTGTTCAGCTTCGCAATCTTCGCCAGATTGTCCCCTGATTTGAACCTGTAGAGCTTGGCCGGGACGTATCCCGGTGTGCCCAGCAGAATGCTCGCGCAAAGCGCGGTGGATGCCAGCAAACCTGTTTCTCCTCCGTAGTCGTCGTCTGGCTCAGCCTTCCAATCCTTGGAGGCGGGCCAGCCCCATGACGAGCAGATTTGACGGATGCTACCGCCCGGAGTTCACTGGTGTCAACTATAATATTGATATCAGGCCGGAGGACTTATCCACATTGTGGAAACTCATGGTTCATCATGCACGATTTCTCCTCGCTCTGGTAGAGTCCTTCGCGTGTTGAGCGTGCTGATCGTCAATTGGAAGACATGCGATCACCTGCGCCGCTGCCTGCAATCTTTGGTGTCATTTCCGGTTCAAATTGGCATGGAAATCATCGTTGTTGATAACGATTCACGCGATGGGTCTGCCGAGATGGTGAGCGCGGAATTTCCTGATGTAATCTTGATTGAATCCGGCGGCAATAAAGGTTATGCAACCGGGAACAACCTGGCATTTCAGAGGGCGTCGGGCACCCGGCTTTTGACCCTCAATCCAGATACGGAATTCACCGATCATTCGATTCAAAAAACTTTAGATTGGATGGAGGAAAACCCGACTATTGGCGCGGTGGGAATTCGATTGATTCTCCCTGATGGTTCCACGCAGAGATCAGTCCGGGGGTTCCCAACTTTTGCCGGAATCTTCGGCGCGCTTCTTCGCCTTGATCGGTTTTTCCCCCATTCCAGCCTGGGGTCGTACACCCTCCCGGGGTTTGACTACACCCAAACCCAGCCCGGCCCGCAGCCGATGGGAACGTTCAATCTCTTCCGCCGGGAAGCTCTGGCGAGCATCGGTGATCCGGCCAAGCCTTTCGATGAGGATTTTCCGATCTTCTTCAACGAGGTTGATCTGCTGAAGCGCCTGGACGACGCGGGCTGGCCCGCATGGCACTTTGCGGAGGCGCAGGTCCAACATCACCACGGGGCCAGCACAAAACAGGTCAAGAAAAGCATGATATGGGAATCGCATCGAAGCCTGGTGCGTTACTTTTCAAAGCACACGCGGGGTTCGGCTCGGTTCCTGCTGCCACTGGTGGCGGGCGCGGCGTATCTCGCGGCTTTCATGCGCGCTCGCGGGGTACATGCCGGATTTCGACCTTAGCATCACAATCTGCTCGTGGAACACGATCCACGACCTGCGCGCATGTTTGCAGAGTCTGCGCGAAGCGAGGGATGAGGCGAACTTCGAGGTCGTTGTCGTGGACAACGCCAGTCATGACGGTTCTCCAGACATGGTGGAGAAGGAGTTTCCGGAGTTCAGGCTTTTGCGGCAGACGGTCAATCTCGGCTTCACGGGCGGTCACAATCTCGCGCTGCGGGAGCGGAAGGGAAGGCACGCCGCGCTGCTGAACTCGGACACAGTCGTCCACTCGGGAGCTATCCGCGAGTTGGCAGGGTATCTAGAGGCTCACCCGGAAGCTGGTGTGATCGGCCCGAAGCTGCTCAATCCTGATGGATCGCTCCAATTCTCCGCCCGCCGATGGCCCGACCCCATCGCGGCGATCTATCGCAACACCTTCATCGGCAAGCTCTTTCCCAACAACTCCGCCGCCCGGGACTATCTCATGCAGGAATGGGATCACAACGACACGAGGGAGGTGGATTGGGTCTCCGGCGCGGCGATGTTTCTGCGCGAAGACTTGATTGAGAAAACAGGCGGATTGGACAACACCCTCTTCATGTACTGCGAAGACACCGATCTCTGCCGCCGAGCCTGGAATTTGGACTACAAAGTGGTCTATCTGCACTCCGCAGTCATCACCCACGCGATCGGACGCAGCACCGACCGCGTCGCCAACAAGATGATCGTCCGGCATCATCGCTCGATGTTCCGGTATTACAAGAAGCACACGGTCAAAGATTCGTTTGTGCTGTTCCGTCCAGGATTGCTGGTCTTTGCGGCGGTGGGATTGACTCTGAGGGCTGGAGCGGCGCTGGCGAAGAATCTGCGGGACAAGATCAGATGGAAAATCAAGAATCGGTGAATCAATGGAAGCGGCCGGAGCTCCTCTTGCTCCTGATCGCCGCCTTTCTCTCGCCGATCATCGGCGGATCGGTCACAAGCACTCCCATGCCTTTTGCTTCGCCGCTGGGCATGATCACCGGCGATCCGGCATCTCCGGCGGGGACGCGCTTCTTTCTCTCACTCTTTGTCCTGGGCTCTCTGGCATTTTCGCTTTTTCGGATGCGGTCTGTGCCGATTCCACGAGGGCGCATCGGGCTTTTCCTCAGCGTGATGTTGGGCGCGCTGGCCTTTGCTGCGGTGATCTCCAGCTTTCAGGCTCAGAGCCTGGAGGCTCTCCTGGGCTGGTATTTGATCGTTGCGGCCTTCTTTGCTTCCATCGCCGCCGCCGGTCGAATCCAGGGGCCGACGGCAATTTGCGCCTTGGTCGCCGGGGCAGGAGGGATCACGGCTCTGCGTGGGATCATGGAGTATGCGGATCGCGCTGGGGTTGAACCGGGTTATCGCATCTTCGGCAACTGGAACAATCCGAATGCGCTCGCGGCGCTTCTGGCAATCCTGATTCCGGTCGGCTTGTCGCTCATCGTCCAGAAGTCGCGTCCTCTGCAGGTGTTGGGGAGTGTCGCCACCCTCCTGATGTCCGTCGCTGCTGTCCTGACCCAATCCAAAGGCGGCATCCTCGCTCTGGGAGTTGGGCTGGCTGCCTGGGGGGTATTGCAGGTCGCGTGGACCAGGAAGGCGGCTGGCCTCGCGGCCTTGGTTGTCGTGCTCGCAGGCCTTGGTGGTGGAACGCTGTGGCAGTCGTCAGCAAAGGCTGCGGTCGGCGCGCAAGCTGGACTGCGCATCGCGGGCGGAGGAGCCGAGGCGGAGCAGTCGGCGGGATTTCGTTCTCTGCTATGGAAGTCGGCCATTGACCTCACTATCGCCAAACCCTATGGCTGGGGACCGGGGACATTTCGCTACGAAAATGCTCGGACGGGCCGCCAGACCCTGACGGTTTATGCCCATCAAGCCTATCTGCAGCTTGCTGCTGAGGGCGGAGTGATCGCGCTGGGGATGCTTGTGATGGCGGCGGTTTTCTGGCTGGCGTCGGTGTTCCGAAAGTCGACGGCTTTGACTCCTGCTCAGAACTCGCTTCGCGCGGGAGTCGTGGGCGCGATCTTCGCTTTTGGAGCGAACGGTGTGGTCGAAAGCACCTTGTCCTATACCGGCATAGGAATCGTGGTGTTCATCCTGCTCGGAGTCGGTCTTCAACTGAGCTCTGATGGCACCGCGCCCGAGCTGATGCCGCAGGGAATGAGGCGCGCCATCGCGCTCCTGGCGTGCGCGTTGCCCATCCTCGGTTTTGCGTTTTTCATGAATATCGAGAGCGGAAAGTCGGCGATGATGACGGCGGTTGCGGGCAAAGACACCGCGTCGATGGCCTCCGCCTCCGCATCTCTTGCCAGGAATGGTTTTGATGGAGAATCCCTCTACTACGCGGGTTTCGGTGAGGTCTCCGATGCGGCGAAAAGGGAAGAATTGTGGCGCGGCGCGGCTGGCAAATGGCCGACGCCACGCGTGCAGCGCGCATTGGCCCGCCTGCTGGCTGAGAAGGGAAGCCTTTCCGAAGCGATCCTGATCACCAAGCAGGTTTTTGTGCGAGACCCCAATAATCTTCCGGGCTGGAAGCTGCTGATGGACCTGGAAATTCAAGATCAGAACGATCAGGGTGCTGAAGAAGCCGCACGCAAACTGGTTGCCATTGAGGGCACCACATCGTTCCAAATTCAATCGCTGCCAGAGCTTGTTCCCACCGAAACCTACGAAGCCAGGATATGGTTGTCAGGGCGGGAATCTGACACCAAGAGGAAGATTGAACTGCTGGAACCAGCGGTTGAAGGCTACAAAAAGTATCTCCAGTTGACCGTTCCTCAGGTCAGGAAGTTTGCAGAAGGGGGTATTGATTACGGCGGAGAAACCTTGGCGGATGCTCAGAGCAAGCTCGCGGCGGGCATCGAAGCTGCACGGCTTCTTGAATCTGCCTATCGCAAGGCTGGAGATCCATCTGGGGAGTCAACCGCTTCCGAATCTGTTCGGTTGCTGGAAGAGGCCGCTGCCGCCTTTTGATGCAGTTTGTCAAGCCAGAGCTTGACTACCTCTTTTCCGATGGGCGCGGCGATTTCACCGCCATGACCAGAGCTTTCGACCAGCACGGCGATGGCGATTTTGGGGTTTTCGGCGGGAGCGAATCCCACGAACCACGAATGGGTTTGATTGCCGCGGCCATGTTCGGTGGAGCCTGTTTTGCCCGCCCAAGTCACGCCTGAAATTTGGGCTGATTTGGCTGTGCCGGATTCGATGACGTTGACGAGGGCGCGGCGAAGGGTGGACCAGAATTCAACAGGCGCGTCAAGATTGATCGCCTTCTCAATTTCTGTTTTCTTCAGTTGCGCTCCCAACTCTGGTGGCTGGACAGCCCTGACGAGGTGCGGCCTGTAGGCGAAGCCTCCATTCGCCACGACGGAGATGATTTGAGCCATTTGCAGCGGGGTGGTCCGCAGCTCACCTTGTCCAATCGCCATGTTGGCGGTATGTCCGGCAAACCAATTCTGCTTGGCCCTTTCCGCTTGTATGAACTAGCTCGTGGGGCAGAGGGCCATCCTTTCGCCGGGCATATCAATGCCTGTGAGTTCGCCGATGCCGAGTGTGTGCGCGGTATCCCCCAGGTTCTCGGCGCCTTGGGTTTCCGCGAGGTTGATGAAGTAGGAGTTGCACGATTTGGTCATCGCCATATAGAAGCTCAGAGCTCCCGCCGGATGGTTCTGACACTTGATCGTCCGATTGCCGATCTTGATTCCCCCGTTGCAGACTACGTGCTTGTTGAGATCGAGCTTATGCTGCACCGCCGCGCTGATCGCGTTCACGATTTTGAAAGTCGATCCCGGGGAGTATTCGCCTGCGACGGCCCGCTTAAATAGCGGCTTGTTGGGATCCTCGCTGAGCTTCTTGTAGTCGTCTTTGCTGATGCCGCCATCGAAGAGTGAGATGTCGAAGGTCGGCGCGCTGGCGAGAGCGAGCACTTCTCCGGTGGTTGGATCGAGGGCGACCACCGCCCCGCGTCCGCTTGGAGTCGCCGCGAGTTTGTCCTGCGCGAGCTTCTGGAGATCCAAATCGAGGCTGAGTTGGAGATCGCTGCCCGCAACGGGCGCGCTTGCCGGGAGGCGTCGAATCTGCTGCCGGCGGGCGTTGACGATCATCTTCTCCTCGCCTGCGACCCCCATCAGGTCCGTCTCATAGAGCTGCTCGATTCCGTCTCGACCGATGAATTCCGCTGGCTTGATGCCCTGTTCTCTCAGCTTCTTTTCGAGCACGTCGTTCGGCTTGCCGACATATCCCAGAACATGGGAAAGCGCGGTGTTGCTGACGACTTTGCGCATCGACCGGGTGTCCACCGCAAAGCCTGGCAGCCGCGCGCTGTTTTCGGCAATCTTTGTGGCCTGCTCGATGGAGATGCTGCCTGAATGGACGACGGTTGGCAGGTCGCGGGCCTGCTCCGCGTCCTTCAGACGATCCTTGATTTTTTTTGCATCAATGCCGAGAATCCGCGCGACTTCCTTGACGGCCTCCTCGTTGTCTTCCGCGATGCGAGGCACGCCCGTGACCACCCATTGCGGTCGCACGAGAGCAAGAGGCCGTCCCTCACGATCGACAATTTCCCCTCTCGGTGCGAGTGTATCGACGGAGATTTCGCCTGTCTGATTAGCTTCAGCTTTCAGGTCCTCGGACGAGACGATTTGGATGTACCACAGCCGGGCAAAGAAGACCAGGAATGCGCTCAGAAGAATCGCCGGAATGAGCAGTTGGCGCAGATCAAGCGGAGTTTCTTCCGGGGCATGGATGACCGACATCGTATCTAGCCGCGTCCGTGAATCTTGCAGACACCGCGCGGTTCATGTCCGGCTCGGTACTGACGGGTGACCCGTTCCGGGCAGTAGAGGGAGGCCCGTGAGCCCGAATCGGCGCAAATTTCAACCGATACTCGGCTGGCTTCGGTTCCGCCGCCACCGGAAGTCCGGGACTCTCCGCCTGTAGTTCCGCCACTCCCGCCCCCTGTCGTTGCGGGAGGATCAGCCTGCACGGGCGGATTGGTCTGGGTGGGAATCGGATCGTTGGGCACCACCGGATCAGTTGTCGTGCTGGGAACGACGTCCTCGGTGGTCGGGCGCACCTCTTCCGGCTCTTCCTGCGGCTCATCAGGCGCCTCATCCGGTTTGCGGTCGCGGTCGTAGCCCAGGGAGTTCGGCAGGTTTCGCCGCTTTTCACCGAACTTGGCCTGAATCTGCTTCATGATGTCCGCCCAGATCGGACAGCTCACTTTTCCGCCCTCTGCGGCGGAGGACATCTCGTCATACTCAGCGCGGAATGTGCCGTTCTTCTGCTTGACAAGCTTCGGATTGCCGATCCACATGACGGCGATGTACTTGTCTGTGTAGCCGCAGAACCAGGCGTCTTTATTGTCGGATGTCGTGCCAGTTTTGCCTCGAGCATTCGTGACTCCACTTGCGCGTCGGCCCGTTCCGCTAGTGACGACTCTGCGGAGGATGGTGTCCATGCCCTCCGCGTTGGCCGCCGCCATCGCATTTGAGTGGAATCGGGGCTGAACAGAATCGCCGCCCTCCGGGTAGACCACCTTGCCGGTGGGGTCGGTGATGCGGGTGATGGCGAATGCGGTGACCCGGCTTCCATGGTTCTGGAAGGTGCTGTATGCCTGGGCCATCTCAAGAGGAGTGACGTCGCTGGCGCCCAGGGCGAGAGAGTCGACGGCTTGCAGCTTGCTTTTGAAGCCGAGGTTGTTTCGGGCGTAGTCAACAACCTGGTAGGGTCCAACTTCCTGGATGGCGTGGGTTGCGGCTCGGTTGTAGCTGTTGGCCATTGCGAGCGAGACAGGCACATATCCCATAGCTCCTCCCCCTCGCACTGACTTCTTTCGTCCTCCACCCATATCAACAAGCGCGGTTGCGTTATTGACAGAACCTCCCGGCGACAATGTGCCGCGCTCAAAGGCGGTCGCGTAAACAATCGGTTTGAACGACGATCCGGGCTGGCGCCCGCCCTGAGCGGCTTTGTTGAACTGGTTGGTGTTGTAGTCCTTGCCGCCCACCATCGCCAGGATGCGGCCCTCGTTGTCGAGAAGGACGAACGCTCCGTCGTTCACCCGGAGGCCCTTGTAGCGCCGGACCCCCGACTTGACGCCCTCATCCGCGATTTTTTGAGCTTCGTAGTTGAGTGTTGTTTCGACCGTGTATCCCCCAGTCGAGAGGTCGATGCCAAGGTCCTTTTTGACGATGTTCTCGACGAAATCGACAAAGTAGGGGGCGGATTTGATGCCGGAAACCGTTCTTGGCCTGTCCTTTCGGAGCTTGACTTCCTCCTCACGAGCCTGGTCGTACTGCTCCTGCGTGATCATGTTCTCGTCGCGCATGAGCTTGAGCACGACGTTGCGGTTTTCAATGGCTTTCCGCAGGTCGTTGAAGGGATTTTCATCGCTCGGGCGACGGACGCATCGGGCGAGGAGCGCGGCTTCCGCAACTGTGAGCTGGTCGAGCGTTTTGCCAAAATAGACATCGGCGGCCGCGGAAATGCCGAATGCGCTCTCGCCATAGAAGACCTGGTTGAGATAAAGCTCCAGAATCTGATCCTTGGTGAGCTGCTTCTCGATCATCGCCGCCAAGGCCATGTCCTTCATCTTGCGATCCATGGACTTTTCGGAGCTGGTGAAGACGCGTTTGGCGAGCTGCATCGTGATCGTGCTGCCGCCGGTCTGCCGCTTGCGTGAAAGAGCCTCAAATGCCACGCGGCCCATGGCGATGAGATCGACCCCGCCGTGATTGTAGAAGCGGACGTCCTCTGCCGCCAGGGTGGCATCAATCACCGTCTGGGGAACTTTCTCAATGGTGATGGGGCGGCGGTAGTCCGTCGCGATCTGGCGGAGGGTGACGCCGTCGGACGAGATGATCTGGCTGGGCGTCGTGATGATCGCGGCCATGCGATCCTGCAGGTCGGGGATGATGCGGGAGGCTTCGTTGAGCTTGTCCACGGCGTAAACCGTCCCCACGACCATCGCAGAATTAACGCCGATGAGGAAGACACACGCTGTCGCCTTAACCTTGCGCCTCCAAGAAGGCTTCCGCGAGGCTGAGCGGCTTGAAGAAGCTGCTGAACGCGCCACTGTATGAATTATGACGTTTGGGGAAGTGTCCAGGCTCCCAAAATCAGGCCTTGACTTTGTCGGCGAGCGACTTGAGATCGTTCTCTGAGAATTCTCCCATGAGCAAAAAACGGACTCCATCCGCCGACCAGACGTGGACATTGAACCGTCCGCCTGCCGCCGATTTGAACCTATCCGTATTGAATTCCCCTTTGATTTGATAGAAAGTCAGGCGGTTCTTTCCATTGGTGTAGGTCTGAGTGAGAACCTTGGTTTTCTGCTCAGAAATCGCCCTCACGCCGACCAGTTTGTATCCTGATGCCCCCTGAATCCGGTAGGGCTTGAGGCTGAGTTTTTCCGCGTGGGCTTTCAGATCATCCAGGAGCGTGACCAGTTTGTATCCGCTTGGGATTTTCAAACTAAAGAGGCTGTTGTCTATTGAGGGGTTGAACTGCACCCTCTTGTACTCAAAACCTCCCCACTCCTTCCCATTGGAGTCAAGGGCGGAGTGCTTCATGATGAAGGATCGCTTGGGTTCGATCCAGAACTTTTGAAAGACACGCCCGTCCTGCCCCGTCATTTGAAGCAGGCGAGTTCCGTATCCGGCAATTTTTCCTCCATCAGATTCGGAGAACTTGATCTCAAGTTTTCGCTCCCCGTTGTTTTGTCCTTCTCCACGCCCGCCGCGCCGCTGTGATCCATGGGACACGCCGGGAGCAGAACCGCTCGTTCCGAGGATGAAATTGAGCGCTTCATCCTGCCGTGGCGCCGACTCACGGACGATCTTCAGGCTGGGAATAAGGTGAAGCCGCCGGTCTTTACTCTCAACAATGATCTGCCCGTTGAATCGGGAATCTCCCCGGAATTCACTGCGGATGGAGAGTTTGTCGCGCCAGATCCTTTCCGTAAATTTGATGGCGCCATCGCGCTGAGGCATCAGGACAGATCGTTCGCCGGTGAATTTGTAATTCGCCATCGCCCCAGCCACTTTCTTGAGCATGGGATGCATCTCATGCCGAGGCGGCCCCTGGCACCAGGCAGGCGCGGCCAGCACCGCAAGGAGAGTGCCGGACAGGGCGAGGCGGCGGATCATCGGGAGCGGTACGAGGCGAGTTCCACCGAGTAGCTCGGATCATACGGAGCCTGGACTCCGATGGCCACGGGGGCGAGAGCATCTTGGTGGAGATCGACCATCTTCTCCTCAATGGATTCGGTGTGGCGGGCCACAGTTCCCGGAGTGATCGTGCGCTGCGGGGCGGTGGTCGTCAGCAAAAGAAAAGCGCATCCAGCGGCGACGGGCGCGGCCATGGCGGGCAGCCAGCGGAGAAGCGTCTGACGCTTCTTCCGGGCCTGGGAAGCATGGGCCAGCTTGGCGTTGAGATCGCTGCGCCAGGCGAGGCTGGGCTGCTCCTCGGGAAGATCGCGGAGAATGGCCTGGCTCAGACGCGCGCTCTGGCTCTCCAGAGCTTCATCGAGTCGGAGGGATTCTTCCGCCGTCAGCGGTCGCTCCTCCAAAACCTTCTTCATCAACATGCGATCATTCATTTACGCGATGCCTCCACTCATATATTCGGCAACAACTTTCTGCACATGCGCTCGGGCGAGAAAAAGCCTGCTTTTCACCGTGCCTACGGGTACTTGGACGGCTGCCGCGATCTCCTCGTATCCCAAATCTTCCTTGTCATGGAGCAAAAGGACTGTTCTCAGCTTTTCGCTCATGCTTCCGATGGCCGTTTCAACGACCGCATAGAGTTCGTCGTTGATGACGACGGTTTCCGGGTTCCACCGGGCATCTGAAACTTCGACGGCTTCTTCGCCCTCTGTGTTCGGCTCCATGCTGAGCGTCGTCGGAGTTCGATGATCCCGCCGGGCTCGGTCCACGCAGAGGTTGTAGGCGATCTTGAAGAGCCAGGTGCGAAGGCTGGAGCGTCCATCGAAGCGGTGCATCGCCTGGAAGGCTTTGATGAACACCTCCTGGGTGACATCCAGCGCCTCCTCCTCATTGCGGATCATCCGGCGGACAAATCCGTTGATGCGTGCCTGATAGGCATCGACGATCTTAGCGAACGCCTGGTAGTCCTGGCGTTTGCACTGATCGATCAGCGCCTGTTCTGTTGCCGCATCGTATCGGTCGGGTGCCTGCAATCGCGTGACTCCGCTCACGAAGCTCATTCTGCCTGGTGAGACGTGGTTTGAGCCCCAAAGTTCAACTCATGGGACTCTCCTTTGAGAATACGCCCCACCCGCCCTCAATTGCACCCAAGACCGCATCGGCCTCACAATTCCCTCACAGGCTGGGTGGCTCAACTGAACGATTCAGCTTCCTGCAGCGACTCATAAGGCATGAAGCATGGTTTTTTCATTGCCTCACTCCCCTTGCTGGCGCTTGCGGCTCTTCAAGGCTGCTCGCCTGCGCAAGCCCAGGCTCCCGAATAAACTCCGAAGTCGGATGACCGCGAGGGCGTTGAGTTGACCGTCTATTCGGGAAACTTCGCGATGGTTTCGGAGAATCGCAATGTCGATCTGGCTTCTGGAACCAATACCGTTCGCGTTGATGG
>JAEYWW010000109.1 GCA_023428805.1 Armatimonadota bacterium
CTCCCGTTCCACGGTGATATGCGGCGTCACGGGGTTCTTTTCGAGCTTGACGCCGTTGACTTCGAGCTGCACCATCGGCCCTTCGCCGTAGGCCCAATCACCAAGCGGAATCGGGTAGGTGCCGAGGACGTGGCCGGTGGTGGGCTTGCCGACGAGGGTGGCGCGGCCTGTGTCTTTGAATGCCTTCGCCACGACTTCCTTCGCGCTGCGTGAGCCTTCGTTGATGAGCACGACGACCGGCTTGCCGTAGCCGATGGTCTGCTGCTGGGCAAATCCGGGCGAAATCCACTTCATCGTGATCGGCGGCATGAAGAAGGGGTCGATATAGCCCTCAGGCCGTCCGCCAAACCCATCGCGGATGTCGTAGATGATCGCATCTGTGTCGCGCCCCGGCCCGTTCAAAACCCAGGTGGTCATGAAGGTCTTGAAGTCGTCGCGCACCATCGTCCAAATGTGGATGTAGCCGATCTTCTTGCCGCCCTGTTCAATCACTCTCGCACTGCGGCGGGTGCCGTTGGCAAACATATCGAGCGTGTTCTCCGCCTTGACTTCGATCTTGGTCTTGACTTCCCTGCCTCCGCGTTCCAGCGTGAATTCCGGGGTTTGATTGATCCAATTTTTGAGCGGAAGGATCGGCGCGAACGCGCTGCCTCCCACCGACTTGAAGATGTCTCCCTTGCGCACTCCCGCGTTGGCGGCGGCTGACCCCTCCATCACCATTCCCGCCACCCAGCCCTGCGGCGACGGTTTGAAGAACACCCCGATGCTCGGCATGGGCTTGGCGGCGGGAGCATCGGGCTGGCGGATCAAACCCGTTTTCAGGATCGCGTCCATGGCGTAGAAGCCCTGATCCTCATCCGTGTAGAAGTGGAAGTGCGAATCGTTGAACCCCTCGATCATGGAGTTCATCTCCTTCGAAAATTCGGCTTTGGTCTTCGCCGCCTTCGCCTTGGGCTCGGCCTCTTTCAGCCTCTGCTCCATCTCCGGTCCGCGCGTGTCGCGGGCATAGAAGTTTCGCCGCACCGCATTCGCAAACTGGTCGTAAGCTGAGGCGAAATCAGTCTGCGACTGAACGGGCGCGAGGAGCGACAACGAAAGGAACAGGGCGGAAGTCATGCCCCCATTGTTACCGATAGGCTCATGCGAAAGGTTTCGTGAGTTGCGGCCAGGTATCTTTGGCGTTCCTGTGGGAGACGGGCTCAACCCGGCGCGGACCACAGAGGTGACCAAATGGCTGCCAAGACAAAGAGAAAAGCAAAGCACTCCCAGCGATTCCTGGAAGTTGAAAAGAAGGTTGAAGCCGAGAAGCTTCACGAAATCGATGAGGCGATCGCCCTCGTCAAGTCCACCGCCAACGCGAAGTTTGTCGAATCCATCGACGTCGCCGTCCGCCTCGGAGTCGATCCCCGCAAGGGCGATCAGAACGTGCGCGGCATCACCAATCTTCCCCACGGAACCGGAAAAATCAAGAAGGTCGCGGTTCTCGCCAAGGGCGACGCCGCCAAGGAAGCCCTCGCCGCCGGAGCCGATGAGGTCGGTGATGAGGACCTGATCAAGAAGGTCCAGGAAGGCTGGAAGGACTTCGACGTCATGCTGGCCACCAACGACATGGCTCCGCAGATCGGCAAGATCGGCCGCTTCCTCGGCCCGAAGACTCCGAACAAGCGCAACGGCACCGTGACCGACGCCATCGGAACCGCCGTCAAGGAGATCAAGGCCGCCACCCGCGTCGAGTACCGTGTGGACAAAGCAGGCATCGTCCACGTCCCGGTCGGAAAGGTCAACTTCGACGACGCGAAGATCCGCGAAAACCTGATCACCGCGCTGGATGCGATCATCAAAGCCAAGCCGTCCTCATCCAAGGGTCGCTACCTCAAGACCATCACTCTCAGCAGCACGATGGGCCCCGGCGTCAAGCTCGACACCGGTCTCGCGGGCAAGGCCAGCGGACACTGATCTCCATCAATCAAGGCGGCCCGTAAGCGATGCTTACGGGCCGTTTTCGTTGGACTGCCTTCTCCTGCGGCGCTCCCTCATTTTCGCCTCGTGCCCCCGGTCGCTCGGCTCGTAGTAGGGAGCGCTCAGGCCCGGGTCATCGGGCAGGTAACGCTCGTCCACCCAAGCTCCAGGGAAGTCGTGGGGATACTGGTAGCCCTCGCCCGCCCCGAGTTCTTTCATGCCCTTCGTCGGCGCATTGCGGAGGTGCATCGGGATGGGCGGGAGGACTCCCTTCTCCACATCGGCCATCGCCTTGTTGATCGCCTCATAAGCCTTGTTCGACTTGGGCGCCTCGCAGAGAAATGTCGTGAGTTGTGAAAGGGTGATTCTGGCCTCCGGCATTCCGATTCGTTCGACCGCTTGGGCAGCGGCCGCCGCCATGACAATTCCCATCGGCTCCGCATTGCCTATATCTTCGCTCGCGAGAATGATGAGACGACGGACGATGAAACGGGGGTCTTCTCCGGCTTGGAGCATCCGTGCCAAGTAATGCAGAGCAGCGTCGGAATCCGAACCCCTGACACTCTTGATGAATGCGCTGATTGTGTCGTAGTGATAGTCGCCCTGTCGGTCATAGCGGACTGCGGGCCGCTGCATCACCTGCTCGACAACACTGATGCCGATCTCGCCTCGGATGGGCACCAACAGGCTCGCGGATTCCAGGACATTCAGCGCGAGCCGCGCATCGCCATTCGCCACCGAGACGAGGTGGGAAAGGGCCTCTTCCGAAATGGTCAGCCTGGTCGAACCCAGACCACGCTCTTGATCCTCCAAGGCACGCTGGATCAACGCCCGAATATCCTCCGGCTGCAGGGATTTCAGGGGCAGAACCCGAGCACGGGAGAGGAGGGCGGGATTGAGCACAAAGAATGGATTCTCGGTGGTCGCACCCACCAGCGAGAGAGTTCCATCCTCCAGATACCCGAGCAGGGCATCCTGCTGGCTCTTGTTGAAGTGATGAATCTCGTCCAACAACAGGATTGTCGAGCGATTCTCGAAGGACCGACGATCTTTGGCGGCCTGGGCGATCTTCCGAACATCGGCCACCCCCGCCGTCACCGCGCTCAAGACTTCCAAGTGCGCGTCCATGTGCCGCGCGATCAGGTGGGCGAGAGTGGTTTTCCCCGTCCCGGGCGGCGACCAGAGGACAACCGAGCCGAGCTTCCCTTCCTCGATCGCCTGACGGGTCGGCATATCGGGAGCCAGGATATGAAACTGCCCGACATATTCGTCCAGCGTCCGTGGCCTCATCCGCGAGGCGAGCGGGAGACCAGCGGTGGAGCCGGGATTGTCGAAAAGGGACAAGCTACTCCTCCGCGCGAATCACCCAGGGACCGGCCTTCACGATCTCTTCATGCTCGGGTGTGCCTTCTTCAATCTCTTCAACGACCACTTCCGCTTCGACGATCGTGTCCGGCTCCATCGCCTCTTCCATGCTCGGGTCCCAGTTCGCCTTGGGCGACTGGGCGAGGACTTTGCCGAGAACGGCGTTGACGAACCCGGTTGTCTCGCCCGATCCATAGCGCTTGTTCAAACGAATCGCCTCGGTGATCGTCACCTTGGGCGGGATGCCCGTCAAATTGTGGAGTTCCCAGGTCGCCATGTTCAGGAGTGCGCGATCAATCACCGCAAGCCTGGAAACCGTCCAACCCGAAGCGAGGAAAGGAGTGAATTCCGCCTCCAGGTGCTCCTGATTGCGCCAGACACCTTCGGCGATCTGATGGGCGAACTCCACCGACTCCGGCGCGAGGTCCAAATCTTCAACTGCTGCCGCCAGCGCGGTGTCGAACTCCTCCTGTCCGGCGAGCTTCGCATAAATCGCGCGGAGCGCGGCTTCACGGGCGGCGCGGCGGCTGCGGACCCCGCTCATTCGACCGCCGCCGACTCTTCGAGGAATCGCGGAACGAATGCGGTGCTCACATCGCCGCTCATGTAGTCCTCATGCGCGCACATCCGGCGCAGGAACGGGATATTGGTCTTGATGCCCTGCACGTCAAACTCGTTGAGCGCGACCTGAAGCCGCCGCACCGCTTCGTTGCGATCCCTGCCCCACACGATCAGCTTGGCGATCATCGGATCGTAGAACGGCATGATGTCGAAGCCCGCATAAACGTGGGTGTCAAGTCGGACATGACCGAATCCGGGCGGGTTCCAGCGGGTGATCTTGCCCGTGCTGGGCGCGAAATCCTTGTCCGGATCCTGCGCCGTGATGCGGGCCTCGATGGAGTGCCCCTTCAAAACCACATCCTCCTGATTGAACGGCAGCGGCTCGCCCTGAGCGATCCTGATCTGCCACTGCACCAGGTCATGCCCTGTGACCTGCTCGGTGACCGGGTGCTCAACTTGGATGCGGGTGTTCATTTCAAGGAAATAGAACTCGCCTGATTTGTCGAGCAGGAATTCGACCGTGCCCGCATTCTGATAGCCGACGCTCGCGGCGACGCGCACCGCCGCCTCGCCCATCTTCCGACGGGTCGCCTCATCCAAAATCGCGCACGGTGCCTCTTCGACAATCTTCTGATGGCGCAGATTCTGGATCGAGCACTCGCGCTCGCCCATGTAGAGCACCTTGCCGTGCTCGTCGGCAAGAATCTGGACTTCCACGTGGCGCGGCTCAACGACGCACTTCTCCAGAAGCATGTCGTCGTTGCCGAAGCTCGCCTGCGCCTCAGCCTGGGCCAGCTTCCAGAGCCGGGTCAAATCGTCGGGCGAATCGACGCGCCGGATGCCGCGTCCGCCACCGCCTGCGACGGCTTTCATCAGAACCGGGTAGCCGATCTTCTCCGCCTCACGCAAGGCTTCGGTTTCGTTCGGCACCATGTCGGCGGTGCCGGGGACAACCGGACAGTTGGAGGCGATGGCGGCGTGCTTGGCCTTCGCCTTGTCACCCATCGCTTCAATCGCCGAAACAGGCGGGCCGATGAATTTGACTCCGATGGATTGCAGGGCCTGAGCGAAGTGCGACCGTTCGCTGAAATAGCCAAAGCCTGGGTGGACGGCCTGGGCTCCGCTGATCTCGCAGGCCATCAGCACGTTCGCCAGGTTCAAATAGCTGTCCGTGTTGCTCGCCTCGCCGACGCAGATCGCGCGGTCGGCCATGTGGACATGACGGCTTTCCTTGTCGGCTTTGGAATAGATGGCGACCGCCTCCAAACCCAGCTCATGGCAGGCTCGGATGACGCGGCAGGCGATTTCGCCCCGGTTGGCGATGAGGACTCGTTGAAACATCAATACTTCTCGTGGCCCGCGTGGGGGCAGGTCACCGTGCCGGTCGCGGCGTCATAGATATAGGCTTCGCCGCCGACGGCGCACTTCTGGAAATCGGGCGGCACCTTGGCGGCATTCAAATCTTCCGGCTTCAAATCATCCACGGGGTCTGTGGCGATCTGCACGAACTGACGGGCCTGGCCCAAGTTGCTGCGGCAGACATCATCCTTGGCGGCGTATTTGACCTTTCCAATCAGGGTCTCGCCCTTGCCGTCGGGCCGCTCGACGTTCTGTCCGGTCATGCCGAACCCGCCCATCGCAAACATCAACGTCAGGCCGATCACGATCAGCACCGACACCATCACCCCGATCATTCTCATGAGGACTCCCGAATGCGCAAAATTGTCTGTCCGAACTCAACCGGATCGTTTTCCGCCACCAAGACTTCGACCACTTCACCTGTCGCATTGGCGGCAAGGTCGTTGGCGAGCCCGAGCGCGACGATCTCGCCAAAAACCTGACCTTTTTCAACCTGAGAGCCTGCCGTGAGGGCTTCGCCACGGTACCGGACGTAGCCCACGCAGGGCGCGGTCATATCCTTCTCAACCGGACCAGCGGCGACCATCGGCTCCCCGCCTTCATCCTCGAACCACTCCTCGGATTCGGCTTCGGGATCGCTCAGAACCGCCGTCAGCGCATGGTCGCCCTGACGAATCGAAACGTGGCGGAACCCCAGGCGACGCGCGGTGCCCAAGGCGTGGCGCATCCCCTCCAGGTCGAGTTCAGACATCGGCGAGAGAATACCGCACGGCAGTTGTGCGTCCGAATCAAATCCAGGCATGAGTTGGCGTTTCGTTCCGTATAATGAGGTGGGCGTTCCATCCATGCAGGCGCACGATCCCTACCGCGAGCAGAACCGAAAAAGCCTTTACTGGCTTCTCGGCGGGGTGGGTGCGCTCGTCATCCTGATCGCCTTCGGCGTGGGTGCGGGCTGGCTTCGCCTGTTCGGCGCCGCTCCTCCCGTCGCCACCCAAATCCGCGCCAATCCGCCCCAAGTCGTCCTCCAAGACACCGCAGACCCCCCTCCGGTGATGCTTCAAGACACTGATTCAAAGATGCCGAAGGACATCCACGATTGGTTGATGCACTTGGAGAAGATTGAACGTGAACGCAAGCGGCTGGCAACCGCACAGATGGCGCACCTTTCGGTGACGATGACCAAGCTGTCGTTGAAAGGGGCGACGGATATCCTAAAGAGCCTGAACGAGGACCCGGAAGCCGATCCCGTCACGCCATCGGAAAACCTCGTTCAGGACACAAAAGCCAAGCGGGAGGAGTGGGCCAAGCTTCAGGAAGACTTCGCAAGCCTGCCGCCACCGAAGGAATGTGAAATTGCGGCGAATGAGTACCACAAGACGCTGGATCAGACAAGCGCGATGATGATTGAAATTCTCGACCTCGTTGCGGGTTCCCAGGAGCACCCAGAAAAAGCCATCGAAGCCCTCACCAACATGCAGGGCACCAGCACCGAACGGATTGATGCTTCCGGCAAAGCGACCGATGAGGAAGTGGCCGCCATCTGCGCGAAGTACAACACACGCAAATGGTTCTCAATCCAGGAAGACTTCGGCTCCGGACTGATGAATCAGATCCCGAAAATGCCGGGAACGTAATCAGGCGTCATTTCGGTACGAGTGTGTTATGAACAGGCCTGTTCACTTCGATCTGCCGGTGGACGATCTCGGCAAAGCTAAAGAGTTCTACTCTGGAGTTTTTGGATGGAACTTTCAAGAGTTCGGCAACACCGGATACCATTTGACCATGACCGGAGAGGGTTCAGGAATTGATGGAGGCATGATGTTGCGAAACCCTGGTCAACCCGTCACGCTCACAATCGATGTCGCTGATCTGGAAGCACACATGACGATGGTGGTTGATGCGGGCGGAGAAATCGTGGTGCCGCGCATGCCGATTCAAGGCGTTGGCTGGCTCTGCTATTTCAAAGACCCGTCCGGCAACATCTTCGGGATGATGCAGAACGACCCTTCGGCAGGATGAAATCAAATAGGCGCGGGCTCGGGGCGGGCGACGATCACGCCTTCACCATCGAGCGCGCCGTAATCCACTCCGCTCCACCCCGCCACTGTCGATGCAATTTCTGCGAGCACGTCGCGGGAGTTGAAGGGGGGGCGGATGGGATCGACGCGAACCATCATCTCGGCGAAGATGCGCCAGCTCGGCTTGGCGTCGGTGTTCTCCGGCAGAACCTGCCGCATGAGCTGGACTCGCCGCTCGTAATTGGTGTAGGTTCCGTCCTGCTCGGCCGGGAGCGTCATGGGAAGGACAACGCTCGCAAAAGCGCACGTCTCCACCTGACGCCAATGCTGAACGACCAAGAATGGCACGTTCTCCAGCGCGGCTTCCACCAGTTCTCGGTCGGGAAATTCGTTCAACAGGTCGGTGTTGACCAGCCAGAGAGCCTTGAGTTTTCCGTCGCGAGCGGCTTCCAGAATCTGGCGGGTGTTCAAACCGGGGTTGGAAGCGGCTTCGCCGCCCGGCAGCGTATCGGGCAGGACGCCCATCTGCATCGCACCCATCTCGTTCGGCCCCGCCGCCCACATATTGAAGGTCGCGCCTGAATCCTTGGCGTGGAGGGCGAGTTTTTCGATGGCGGCGGCGCCGTCGACTTGATTCAAAAGAGTGGCCGAGGTGAGGACGGTGCGCTTGCCTCCGCCCATCGCTTCCCGTGCCTCGTCGATCTGACGCGCCGAAACTCCGGTCTTCGATTCAAAATCTGCACCCACGGAACCGCCTGCCAGCGCGGCGGCGACCGCTTCGGCCTGCCCCTTGTTGTAGCGGATCACCGTGTGCGCGAAGCTGTCGGCCTCGGTCGGAGCGTGATGAGCGACCACGACCTTCATGCCATTCCGGAACCAGCCTTTGCGGACCCGGAGGAAGGACATCGGCGCATCGTCGGCAAGGTTGGTGCCAAAGACCAGAACCGCATCTTGACTTTCCAACTCGGCAATCGTTCCCTGCACCGGATCAATTCCGTGCTTCACGTCCAGTTTGTCGCCTCGACTGAGCAGGGTTGAACTCAAGCGATGATCGATTGAATTCGACTTGAAAACGCCTCGGAACATCTTCTGCAGCAGGAACATGTCCTCGTTGCTGATGCTCGGTCCGACGATGGCGGCGACGTCGTTGCCTCCGTTCTGGAACTCCGGAAGAATCTGCGCGTATGCCTCGGCCCAGCTGCCGAGCCGGAAGCCGTCGTTGGTGCGGATGTTGACCGAGAAAAGCCGATCAGCCGCGTTGTAGAACTCGTGACCGAACTTGGTCCTGTCGCAGGTCCACTCCTCGTTGACCGCTTCGTTGGTGCGGCCGTTGATGCGGACGTATTTGCCGGAACGATAGTCGAACCAGACATTGGTTCCGTCTGGTGTGACCGTGCAGAGAGCGGGCCGGGTTTCCAAATCCCAGGGACGGGCACGGAATCGGTAACGGGTGGATGTCAGCGCTCCGACGGGGCAGATTTCGATGACGTTGCCGCTGAATTTGGACTCAAAATCGGTGAGCTGGTAGGTGCTCGGCTGCATCTCCGCGCCGCGGAAGCGGAAGGCAAGCTGGCTGTCGCCGGAAATCTCTTCCGTAAATCGTACGCAGCGTCCGCATTGGATGCACCGCTCCAGGTCAAGGGTGACGTACTGGCTGAGCGGATAAGCCTTGGGCAGGTGACGCTTGACTTCAAGGAAGCGTGAGGTGGACGGCCCGTAGGCGAGGGTGTTGTTCTGCAGCGGGCATTCGCCGCCCCGGTCGCAGATCGGGCAGTCGAGAGGGTGGTTGATGAGCAGGAACTCAAGGACGCCCTTGCGGTCGCGGTGGACGTTTTCGCTGTCGGTGTAGATCACCATGCCGTCGCCGGCGGGCAGGGTGCATCCCGCCTGTGGCTTGGGCATCATGCGAACGCTGCCGTCCTGCTGCTTGAACCCGACTTCAACCAGGCACATGCGGCACATGCCGACCGGCTTCATGCGGGGGTGATAGCAGAAGATCGGGATTTCGAGGCCCAAACGCTTGACCGATTCAACGATGAGTTCGCCCTTGGGAACGGCGATCTCAATGTCGTTGATCGTGATCGTAACGGTGTCGGTCTGCGGTGCCGCGGCCATATCTCTTCATGCTCCGATTGAAGCCTGGTAGGTGTACCCCAATTCGAAGGGGAGATTCCGGGAGGAAAACCGCGGCCCAAAAAGATTGCGGTTTTGATACCCCAGTGGGTAGAGTCTGACATTCCGTTTGAACCTGCAACTTTGGCAGGTCACGGGGGGAAGGGTATATGAAAAAACGATTTACAGCGGGACGGCTGAGGGCCAGTCTCGCCCTGCTGGCGGCGGTCTGCCTCGGAGCCGTCGCTGCAGCCGGAAATCGCTCCGAACTGGTTCCGCTCCACATCAACGTGAAGCTGAAACCAGGGGTGACAGCGACCCAGGACATCCGTCGAGCAGTGGATGGACTCGGCATCATCGTGGACCGGCAGAACGGCGTGCTCAAGGTCAAGCTTTTCAGCGATGTGACGCTTGATGACGCCATGAAGCTCGCGGCATCTCGCACGCAGGTCGCTGGCGTGGAGGCGATTCAGCCGAAAATGCCGATGTCAGTCAAGTCGGAGGGGCACTACAGCCACACAAGGGATGCGATTGAAGCCTATCAGTTGGCCTGGAAGGAGTTTCAACCCTACCGCCCCGACAAAGGGGAGACCAAGGTTCCCGGACTCGGCTTTCTCCGATCTTATGAAGAGTGGATGCGCCTCCGCGCCTATCCCAATGATGTCGTTGACCGCTCGGGCTACATCGAATACTACAATGATGTCATCCGCGATCAGGGCAAGATTTTTGATCGCAACGCCAGAGTCTCCAAACT
>JAEYWW010000146.1 GCA_023428805.1 Armatimonadota bacterium
GCGACACCCAGATGCCATCCCAGGTGTAAACGCGGGCGGCAAGCTTGCTGGAATGAAGCAGAGCCTCGTCCCGCGCCATGTTGGCCGGACCGTCGAGACTCAGTTCAAGAGCGACAATCACGCGAGTCGCCGGAAGACTTCGACCGGGTTGAGAGGCTGCTTGGGCATTGATCCCTCAAAGGATTGAACTGAATCCCAATACATCAACGACAGCACTTCATCGGCCACGCGAACGCCGCGGCACAGACGGAATCCCCGATAACCCGGCAGGGATTGGAACACTTCCGCGAGGTAGGCGAGGTCCTCCAGCCGCTCCGGCAATCCACCCGGAGGTGTGACTTGAACGCTGAGGGACATCACCGGGCCAGCCGTGAATTCTTGAACCTGCCCGCCAACTTCAACGATGGGGAGAAAGCTCTTGACGTTGGGCACCGACATGGATGCGGCGGTCGCCTTTTCCAGATACCCGCCATCGATCATGTCCTCCATCACGCGAATGGATGCGGCTTCGTCTTCGAAGTGAGTCAGAACGGCGCAGCGATCAGCCCAGGCGATGGATTGCCACAGGGTATGCGAGAGCACTCCCGGCATCGAGACTACTCGCGAGTGGTACTCATGAAACTCGCCCATCGCGTCATGCGAGAGCTTGGGGTCGATTGCCGCCCGCGCGAGCACCAGAACATCCTGTGGATGCGCCATATCGTTACTCTATCACGACAGCGGGGATGGCGTTTCGCCATCCCCGCAAAAGAACCCAATTTTGATGATCAACGGAAGCCTTTTCGGGCGAGTTTGAACATGAGTTCCTGCACCGCGCCGCACTTGCAGTGCATGCTCATTTCGGAGTCGGCGTGCTCATGCTCATCAAAGGCGCCCCCGACGTGCTCCCACTCCATCGTGGTCTGGCTGGCGAGAACGCGGGGAAGAGTATCTTCGGCGCAGGCCAGATTGTAGGCGAGCATCGCCATGTTGGTCGACATCTGCCGCAGGTTCTGTTCGGGCACTTCGGTGTGCTTGTCATTCTGGGTATGCCAGACGTGGCGGTAGGAGAGGTCGCCGCCCTTCACCATGAAGAACGCCGGAACCCCGCGCTGGACGAACGGCACATGGTCGCTTCCTGAGCGGGAAAGGCGCTGCACTTCACGCACTTCAAACGGCATTCCGGGGAAGGCATTTGTCAGCGGCGCGGCGGCCTCTCGAAGGAGCGGCATCATATCCGGGAGTCCGGCGATGGCGGCCTGGTAGTTCTGCCCGCTGTCCTCGTTGAGCACGGCGACGATCTTGTCGAGACTGTCCTTGTGCTTGTTGGCGTAGTGGGTGCTGCCGAAGAGTCCCTGCTCCTCTCCGGTCCAGAGGATGAAGCGGATCGTGCGCTTGGGCTTCGCGCCGCTGGCCATGAGGATGCGGGCCGCCTCAAGCGTGGCCGTGGTGCCCGTGCCGTTGTCGCTGGCTCCCTGACTGCCGGGGCCGTTCCAGGAATCGAAGTGGCCGCCGACGATGACGAATTCATCGGGCCGCTCCGTTCCCGGAATCTCGGCGATGATGTTGCTGACGGGGAATTCGCGCCGGGTGAAGATATTCTCGATATCCGCCTCGAATTTGACTTCACGCTTTTTGTCGATGCTGTAGGTCAGCGATTCGTAGTCGCTCTTGGGGACGACGATGAGCGGGGTCTTTGGGCGGGTTTCATCCGTGTAGTCGCTCCAGACTCCTCCCGTCCAGACAAGGTCGGTGTCGGTGCGGTAGATGCGCCCGGCAATGCCGCACTTGTCGGCTTCCTTGTCCAGATCGGTGGGCTTGCGGTAGTCCGGGCCGCGCATTCCAGCCGGCTTGGGCATGAGGATCCATGCGCCCTTCATCTGCTTTCGGACTTTTTCAAGCTCTTCGGCGGTTTCAGGCATCCGCATGACGTGTCCTTCCACCGGGCCGTCAGTTCCGACTGTCCAGCACGGGGTAGAGAAGGTCATGTCAATGTCATAAGGGGCCGTCATGCGGACGCGCTGCCGCTTGCCCCGGTCAAATCCAACGGGAATCCGCCCCCACTCATCGAGATGGATGTTGGAGAGGCCGAAATCGGAGAACTGCTTGATCGCCCAGATGGTGCCTTTCTCAAGGGCTCGCGAGCCGGTCAGACGGGCTCCAATGTCTTCGCAGAGCTCGGTGTGGATCGCCTTCGCACGGCTCTTGTCGCGCCCATTTTCGAGGATTTTCTGGATGACGTCGGGTTCGCCTTGCGCGAAGCTGGATGCCGCAAGCGCGGCCAGGGCAGTCAGGGACAGACAGAAGCGGCCAGACATGACCTATTGTGCCACAAAACATGCCTGTTAGGTTGTTTTTTTATGGATGAGGCAGGGGGCACATCACGCAGGCTTGATAGTCCAAAGAGTGCGGTCCGGTTATTGTGGTGACACGCTTTGGCCTCAATGCTTGTCAACTGCTCGTCGTCGGGCCATCTTCAAGAAGAGCAGTCCCCCCAGGAAAAGTCCGGGCAGGATGCAGTACGAGAACAGGATCAAGCCGCCGAACGATATCACAGCCGATGCGCGTATTGGGGCAATCGCGCTGGCGGCAACGAGCATCCAGAACCCGCAGAAAATCCCGACAAACGGGATTCCCAGAATTGCAGGGCCAGCGCTCATTCCGCAACGCTCTGCCGTGACGGATCCCAGCCACGCGGCGACTGCGGCAATCGCGAAGGCCGCCGCCTGCAGCCAAGGTTGCGGCAGTGGGGACAACAATCTCCACCAGGGAAGGCTTGAAAGCAGAGCCACGCCCAACGCTCCTGCGAGATAGGCCAGAACCTCCTTCCTCTTCGGAGGATCATCGGAGATCACTCCGCCCTCCGCTTCACATCGTCGAGAACCTGGTTGTGAACTCCCCGCACAATCCGGTCGCTCCAGAGCCGCCAGTAGGCGATGGGGCCGTAGCGGTTGATGTAGGTGCTTCGGGCGATGATTTCGGTGCCTGACTCGGTTTCGATGAGATCGAATGAACCGCGACGCATTTCAATGTATCCGTCCAGATGGCCCGGATGAATATGCGGGTGGAAGGGATTTGTCTCCTTCATCGCCGGAGGCGTGTTGAGCACTCGGAAGGCGAAGCGGCGATTGGGAACGCTTTCGGTGACCTCTTCGTGCATGTCGCCTGTCGTGAGACGGCAGACTCTCCGCGCGCCCACTGCCGCAGACGGGCAATGGGTGGAGAGAGGATGGGCTGCGCCCGTTATCGCTACGAATTTGTCCACTTTTGAGCCCGAGAGGTCAGGCTGTTCGATGACGAGAGGCCATACTTCCTCAGGAGGCGCGGCTACGTGAATTCGAGTCTCCATGATCAACGCGGGTTCATTTGCTATGCGGTGCATATCTCCGCCAACGGCAAGGGTGCCCATCAATGCGAATGCGATTCCGTTGATGCCTTCTTCACGGATGTACTGATAACTTCCCACGATGCAGATGATCATTGCGAGAGGCATGGCCATCAACACACAGATCATCCCGTCCAGCCCCATCAGGATGATCCCGAACGTTCCGATGCAGAGTCCCAGCAGAGTCATTCCAACCATCTCCGGGCCGACCGTCATCCCCAGTTTGGCTGCGGTTTGACAGGCGATGATGCTCGCGGCGAGCGGGGCGATAATGTACATCGCCAGGCCAAAAAGCAGAAGTGTTGGGACGAAATAGGTGATGCCCGGAATCGCGCTGATCAGCGCCATCACTGCGGTTCCGGCAAGGAATCCGGCCCAATACCTTTTGGGTTCGACTGGAGGAGTCTGCTGGACGTTCGACGAAGAGTGATCTGCTTCAGGCTTCCAATGCTCGGACATGGTCCCTCCACTTGAAGACAATGACGGCGAAGCCCATTCCCAGAAGTTGGTTGAACCAGATGGGAGCGGTGAGAATCACTCCAAATGGAATCAGCAAACCCCAGCCAACGACGATCAGCAGGAGGGAGATCAGCACATATGGAGCTGCGACCATCAGAGTCAGCCATCCAGAGTGCCTCAATCCCAAGGTCATGGCGGTCAGAGTCCCGATCAGCCCGTTTGGAATCTCAATCGCCGCAATGCGCCAAGAGGATGCTTCAATAACGCTGCCATCGGCAAGAGGCCGCAGAGCAAGCGCGAGCAGATGACCCGTCGCCTGCATCACGATCACGCCTGCGACGAATGCCACCCATGGGGGGCAGGGTGCTTGATCAGGCCGGGTGTGTCGCGGCACTGCGCCTCCCTCTGCCGATGATCAAGCAGACGCTCATTCCGAGGAGGATGAAGGCCCACCAGGGATGCGCTGACCAGGTGTCGCCAACGATTAATATGGCAATTTGAAGGGCAACGTCCGCAAAAGGCTGCCCCTTGACAAAGTCAGTTGAGATTGCCATAAACAAGAAAGCAAAAAGGATCATGGCGTTCCAAAACAACGCACCCAGAACCAGCACGACTGAGTTCATCAGGACAATCTCTTTTGTCCGATTCAGCCTCATACGCTGAGCGATCAGCGTCGCGATCGCGCCCGATGCGAATGAGACAGTCGCGATCAAAGCGCAGTCCTTTTCCCATTGAAATCCACCGCGAGCGCAGATCAGGCTTAAGGTTGTGCAGAAATGAATGCCCGCCCCACAGAAGAACCCACCCATCGCCCCGCCTGCACCAGATTGCTGGTTTGGACTCATGGTTTCATTATATTCTGAAAATTCAGACATAATGGGAATGGTTTGGCGGAAACTCATCGCAGAATGATCATCCCGGGAGGATCGGGCCATGTGGGGGCGAGTGTGCGGAGGCGCTTTGAGGCATTGGGGTGGACGGTTGCCGCCCTCTCCCGCTCGCCCCAAAAGGGCGACATCGCCTGGGATGGCAGAACGCTCGGGGCATGGACGGAGGCGTTCGAGGGCGCGGATGTCGTTTTGAATCTGGCCGGGCGTTCCGTCAACTGCCGGTACACGCAGGCCAATCTCGACGAGATGATGCGGTCGCGGGTGGATTCGACCCGCATTGTCGGGGAGGCGATCCGGGCCTGCGTCAACCCGCCCAAGCTTTGGCTCCAGGCCAGCACCGCGACGATCTACGCGCACCGCTTTGACGCTCCAAACGATGAGGCTGCGGGGATTCTGGGCGGGGATGAGCCAGACGCGCCCCCGAAATGGAATGCCAGCATCGCCATCGCCAAGGCGTGGGAAAAGGAGTTTGATGAGGCCGACACACCCCGCACACGCAAGATCGCCCTTCGCTCGGCCATGACAATGAGCCCGGATGCGGGCAGCATCTTTGAGACCCTGGCGCGGCTTGCCCGCCTCGGACTGGCGGGAAAGTTTGGCGATGGACGCCAGTACGTGAGCTGGATTCACGAACTCGACTTCAACCGCGCTCTGGAATTTCTGATCGAGCGGGAAGCCTTCGCCGGCGCGGTCAATCTGACCTCTCCCACCCCCCTGCCGAGCGCGGAATTCAACCGCATCCTGCGGGAGTCAGTCGGAACAAAGTTCGGACTCCCCGCGACGAAGTGGATGCTCGAAATCGGCGCGTTGATCCAGCAGACAGAAACTGAACTGATCCTCAAGAGCCGCCGAGTTGTGCCGGGGCGTCTCTTAGATGCGGGATTTGAGTTCAAGTTCCCGACTTGGCCCGAAGCGGCGGATGACCTCGTCAAGCGATTGAACGAAATGACTTGATCGCCTGATCCCGCGACCAGAGCTGCTTGCATCGGGCGATCGGCAGTCCGATCCAGAACCAGATCGACTGCGGTCCCGCAGTCGAAAAGACCCGCAGACTCAGGATGCCGTTCGTTCGCGCAAGATGAGCCTGCCAGATTCCTCGACCATGATGGCGTCGGGTTGTCACGTACCCGATCCGGCAGAAATCATCACCTCTTTCGGCGAGAAAGATTTCGACCATGGACCAGAGACGAATCCCAGCGAGATGCGTCTCCTGGAGCACCCGCTCGCCGGGCTCCATCGGAGCATCAGTTTCGCGATGAAATACGATGACATGAGACGGATAGTAGCGGCCCGCCATCATCCGGTCCGCGATCTCTCGGAAGCGATGACCATCGGGGTCCGGCCCAAGATCGACCGTGAGGTCATCATCCCAAGCGACTGCGGGCCGTTTCCCGCCTTCAACCGGGTGCCAAGTCAGCGGCTCGCTTTTCCACAGCTCAAATCGTTCGCGGGCCGTTTGATCCATCCTCCTGAGAGTACGCTTTGCTGGCTTGAGTCCACCAGGGCTTAGGGCATGGAATGGGGTCCCGCATCAATT
>JAEYWW010000151.1 GCA_023428805.1 Armatimonadota bacterium
CATCTGGGTGCCGTGGATGATCTGGCGGACCCGCCAACGCAAGGAAGCCCCCAACTGGGATGAGCGGCTGGGCAACTACAAAATCAAGCCACTTCCCGACGACAAGCGGATTTGGTTTCACGCCGTCTCCGCCGGTGAAATGGTCGCGGCGACCCCGATTCTGCGGGAACTGCGGACCTTGCTTCCAGACTTTGAAATCGTGGTCACCACAACAACCAGCAGCGGGCACCAGATTGCGCGGGAGAAGCTGGAAGGGCTCTACGATCACCTGTTCTACTTCCCCATCGACATCATTCGGTTCGCCCTCGGCGCTCTGATTCGGGTTCGCCCTCGGGTGGCGGTGGTCATGGAGACGGAGCTCTGGCTCAACTTTCTGACGGCGGCGAAGAACATCGGCGTTCACACGATGGTCGTGAACGGACGCATGAGCGACCGTGCCTACAGCCGTTCCAAGCCGATTTCATTCTTCTACAAGGCGCTTTTCCGAAAGCTGGATCAAGCCTTGGTGCAATCAGATCGCGATGCGGAGAGATTCGCCGGCCTCGGATTTTCCGACCCAAAAGTGCTCGGCAACTGCAAGTTCGACCAAGCTTTGGAGGGACTGAACGCCGACCCCGAAGCCATGCGAGCTGAAATCGGAGCGGGCGAGGGCGATTTTGTCGTCGTCGTGGGCAGCACCCGGGGCGAGGAGGATGAGTTGATCGTGCTGGAAGGATTGCGCAGGGCATTCCCCAAGCTGGATGGCATCCGCATCGTCCACGCTCCGAGGCATATCGAGCGGGCGGAGGAGCTCGCCAAGCGAGCGACTGAGTTCTTTGGGGTGTCGGCAAGACGTTCCCAGAACGAATCCGGCCCCTTCCTGATCCTCGACACCTACGGCGAACTCGCCAAGGTCTACGCGGTGGCGGACGCGGTGGTGATCGGGGGAGGATTCGCCAACATGGGCGGGCAGAACCTCATCCAGCCCCTCGCCCACGGCAAGCCTGTGCTCCATGGGCCTCACATGCAGAATTTCCGCGATGTCACCGCCATGGCGGACGAAGCGGGAGCCGCTCTGCCCTGCGCGGATGCCCGGCAGCTCGGCGATGCTCTTTTGAAACTGAAATCCGATCCTTCTCAGCGCAATCTCATGGGTGAGCGGGCGGCGAAATTGGTGAAGGACAATGTCGGTGCAGCGCGCAAGTATGCGGAAGCGATAGCATCCGCAGCTCAGAGAGAGCGAGGCGATTGATTCGTGTAAACTGACCTCATGGATCGTCGGGAGTTTCTGCAGTGGAGCGGAGCGTTTGCCGCCAGCGGCCTGCTTCTTCGAGATATTCCGTCCGTTGACGCAGTAATTCAGGATGCGCCTGCCCTGGGCGGGATGCCGATGCTCCAGAACCCAACCGACTCCGGCGTCACCGTCTTAATCCCGGTCAACCGACTCTCGACCGCATGGGTTGAGTACGGCTCCACCCCCAGCCTCGGTCAAACTGCGATCCCGCTCGAATACGGTCTCCATCCGCTCAATGCCCGAATTCATAAGATCAAAATCACGGGCTTGAAGCCGGGCCAACCGCTCTACTACCGGGTTCATGTCGCGGGCATCGACTTCAAAGGGCCTTATCAAATCAAACGCCTCGCGACGGAGTCCACCGACATCCTGCGAACGAAGACCCTCAACCCCCACATCGACACCGCCCAGGTTGCCTTCATCAACGACACCCACGAGAAGGCCGATGTCCTCGGTGCGCTCGGAGATCGCCTGAGCGTCATGAAGCCGGACTTAGTCTTCTGGAACGGAGACGTCTTCAACGACGTGCGCAGCGACGATCAGATCTTCCGCCAGTTCGTCAATCCTTCCAAGGCCGCGTTTGCCGCCTCTTCCCCGATTGCTTTTGTCAGCGGCAACCATGATGTCCACGGAGTTCATGCACGGGAACTGAGCCGGTTTGTGGACACGCCCGACGACCTTCGCTGCTACATTCTTCGCCAGGGGCCAGTCGCATTCGTCGTGATGGACACGGGCGAGGACAAGCCCGACGAGCACCCCGTCTATGCGGGTCTTGGAGGATTCGCGCTCTACCGCCGACAGCAGCGGGAGTGGCTTGAGCGCGCGCTCAAGACCCCCGTCTTCCGCTCCGCCCCCTACAAAATTCTCGTCTGCCACATCCCCTTCTTCAATGAGTGGGACAGCCCAGATTCCCGCGAGCAATGGATGGGGCTGCTGCGGGAAGCAGGAGTTCGGCTCGCCATCCACGGACACGTCCACGAACCGAGCCTCACCCTCAAGGGCGGCGAAGTCCCCTGGATTCAGATGATCGGAGGTGGACCGAGCATGGACAGCGCAACGATCATCGAGGCCAAAGCAGACCGTAGTCAACTCAAAGTCGTCATGCGGAATCTCCAGGGAAAGACCATTCACGAAGCCGAAGTGCCGCACCCATAATCTAGGAAGCCTCTCGTCAGAAGTTCTAGACCTAGCTAATCTAGTTTTTGAATCTTTTTTGAAGATTTAGCTGTATTCTGTACATCATGAGCCGTCTTCGGACCATTCTTCCCCTGCTCCTGCCCTTCGCGGCGATCCCGGCCCTGGCGCAGAAGCTCGACCCGGAAACCGAAAAGAAGCTGGACGAAGTCTTTGCTCCCTGGAATGTCAAAGATCAGCCCGGCGGAGTCGCAGGGGTCTACATGGACGGCAAACTGGTTTACTCCAAGGGCTTCGGACTGGCCAACTTGGAGCACGGCGTCCCGCTCACAGCGGACAGCGTGATGGACATCGGATCGGTGAGCAAGCATTTCACCGCCACCTGCATTCTTCTCCTCCAGGAGGAGGGCAAGCTGAATCTCGACGACGAAGTTCAGACCCACATCAAGGAGCTGCCGAAGTTCTCCAAGCCGATCACCCTCCGCCAGTTGATGAATCACACGAGCGGATTGCGGGACTACTTCACCCTCTTCGCCCTCAAGGGGTGGAACATGCTCGACACGCTCGAGATGCGGCGGGTGCTCGACCTTCTGCACAAGCAGCGGGACCTCAATTTCGAACCAAACACCAGTTGGAACTACTGCAACACCGGCTATCTCCTGCTGGGCGAAGTGGTCGCCCGGACCAGCGGAAAACCCCTCGCAACCTATGCCAAGGAGAACATCTTCGACAAGCTCGGCATGGAGAACACTCGGTTCCACGCATCCAACGTCGAACTCGTCAAAAACCGCGCTCAAAGCTACACCAAAGGCGGTGGGACTCAATATTTCGCGCTCAACAGCAGCTTGGAACTCATCGGCGATGGCGGCGTCTTGACCACCCTGGCCGACATGGCCAAGTGGGACTCGAATTTCAACAAAAACAAGCTGGGCAAGGGCGACTCGGATTTCTTTGCGCCGATGCTTGTCACGGCGAAGCTGAGTTCCGGCGCGGACACCAAGTACGGCGGCGGGTTGTTCATCGACGAATACAAGGGGGTCAAGAGGATTTCGCACGGAGGCGACTGGCTGGCATTCTCCGCTCAGTATTCGCGCTATCCCGAACACAAGATTTCGATCTGCACTTTCGGCAACGATGGAACTCAGCTTGCCAAGTCCATGAACGCCAAGGCGGCGGAAGTGCTGCTGTCCAAATTCATCAAAGCCGAGCCCGCCCCCGGTGAACTCCGCGCTGTGCCTTTGGAAATGCCGAAGAAGGAAGCGATTGTTGGCCGCTGGATGATCAAAGGGGTGGCTCCGATGACGCTCCGTTTGGAAGGCCCGGCTCTCCGCCTGCAAGTGGACGGACAACCCGCCCTGCCCTTGCTTGCCCTGGAGGAAACCAAGTTCTTCATCAACGAGCCGCGAGTCGAGATCACTTTTGAGAAGGACGCCGACGGCAAGATCAACAAGGGGCATCTCAAGCAGGGACCAGCCAACTTTGAATTGACAAGGATGGAGGATTTCAAGCCGAGTGATGAGCTGTTCTCGTCCGTCGAGGGACTCTATTACTCAACCGAGCTTGATCTCTATTACCGTCTCTCCCGCAATGGAGACAACATCAAGCTCTCCTTCGAAGGTCAGGACATCGACTTCATGACTTTTGAGAGCGACAAGAAGCTGAACGGCCAAGGCGTTCAAGCCGACATCGTCCGCGACGATTCAGGCAAGGTGGTCGCGCTGCTGTTCCAAGCAGGCCGCGCCCTGAATCTGAGATTCGATCGCGCCATCCGCTGATCCGCCCAAGCCCGGTGCGAGGAGCGCCGGGAATCCGTCTGAAATGATCGGATGATTCTGGAGATCAGCGTCGAGAATATCGCGATCATCGACCGGGCGCAATTGCGTCTGGGATCGGGATTCACGGCGCTGACCGGCGAGACCGGCGCGGGCAAGTCGCTGGTGATCGACTCCATCGGCCTTGTTCTGGGCGGACGGGCAGATTCAGACTTGGTGCGCGCTGGCAGCGTGCGGGGCTCCGTCAGCATGGCGGTCGACCTCTCCGATTCACCGGCGGCCCGAGCGAAATGCCTGGAGTTGGGCGTGGAGATCGAAGAAAACCTCCTGGTCATCCAGCGCGATCTGGCGGCGGAGGGGCGGTCAACAGCACGGTTGAATGGCCGAACCGCCCCCGCCACCGCCCTGCGCGAAATTGGGGCATTGCTGGTCGATCTACACGGCCAACACGACCACCAGGCCCTCCTCCATCCCGAACGGCAGATTGAATTTCTGGATGCCTGGATCGGCTCCGAATGTGAAGCCCTCAAGTTTGCAGTTGGCGAAAAATACGCCGTGGTTGAGGCGATCCGGCGCAAGATTTCGGCTCTGAGAAGCCATCGCCGCGACCGCGAACAGCGGGTGGATATGCTGCGATTTCAGATCGAAGAGATCACGGCGGTTGACCCGATGCCCGGCGAAACCGAGGAGCTGCAGAACACTCTGCGACGCCTGCAAAACTCGGAAAAACTCTCCCAAGCCTCGCTCATGGCGTCCGAGCTGCTGCAGGATCAAGAGAGCTCAGCCAGCGAGCTTCTTTCGTCCGCCCTCCGCTCCCTCGAGCAGGCTGCGGTGCTGGATTCTTCGCTGGAAGAAACTCTCGCGCCGCTTCGCGCGGCGTCCGTTCACCTTGAGGACGCCGTCCGCGCCATCCGTTCGTACGTGGACACCCTCGAAGTCGATCCCGGAACACTTGAAGAGACCGCCGCTCGAATCGATGCCCTCGGAAAATTGCGGCGCAAATACGGCGACACAGAAGAGGCCATTCTCGACTACCTCGCCAAAGCTGAGGAAGAACTGGCGACTTTGGAAGACGCTGATTCCAACGAAGAAGCCCTGCAGGCAGACATGGACCGGGAATCAGAGCGGCTGCAGAAAGCCGCCGACGAATTGACCAAGCTCCGAACGTCCAAAGCCATTGAATTCGGCAAGGCAGCCCTGAGCCACATTCGAGATTTGGGGATGGAGAAAGCCGAATTTGAAGCCAATATCCAGAGCCGCGCCATCGATGCTGCAGGTCAGGACGACTTGGAGCTCTCCTTCTCCGCCAACCCGGGCGAGCCGATGATGCCGCTCAATCGAGTCGCCTCCGGCGGCGAACTCTCCCGTGTGATGCTCGCCATCAAGGCGGCGTCTGCGGGCCGTGCGGGGGTGCCGACCTTGATCTTCGACGAAGTCGACACCGGGCTCAGCGGCCGCGCCGCCGCCACGATGGCCCGGAAATTGGAGGAGCTGGCGGGTCATCGCCAGGTGATCGTGATCAGCCACCTGCCGCAAATCGCCGGGAAGGCGACTGAGCACTTCCGGATTGAGAAAGTCGAGGATGGCGGGCGAAGTGTGACGAGAATCACCCACTTGGACGGCCAGGAGAGGGTGGAGGAAATCGCGCGGATGCTGGCCGGAGAGAAGATCGGAGATTCCGCCATCGCCAACGCGCGCGAGCTTCTGGGCTTGGCTTGACCAAAACGCAGCTATTTTTGGAGCGTTCTATTCCCCGGAGATTGATGATGAAGTCCCTTACATCCTTGGCTGCATTGGCGCTGATTGGCGTCGCATCTGCCCAAACCACAAAAGTCCAGGAAACCCGCATCGCGGGAGTTTCGATGTTCAAGAATGGCTACGCTGTGGTCCTTCGAGAGACCAGCATCCCCGGCGACCAGGCGTTTCTCATGCCCGGAGTGCCCGCCGCCGCGCTCGGCACATTCTGGCTCCAAGGGTCGAACGGAGTGAAGATTTCGGAGGCCGTATCGACCACAATTGCGCAGCGATTCCAGCGCCCCGTCACCAGCCTCGATGAAATACTGCAGGCCAACGTAGGCAAGGAAGTGACGCTTCACGTGATGAAGCCGGGCGAAATGAAGCCGATGGCGGTCGAAGGCAAGCTGCTGACCTGGCAGGGGCAATTTGTGGTCATCGAAGGCCGAGGCAACACCACTGTCTCGATCAACAAGAGCAATATCAACGAAATCAGCGGAGCAACGGGCACATTCAGCTATCAGCTTTCCGGCGAGCAGCAGACCCGCGTGATCCGCCTCAAGGCAGCCGGCCCGGCGGGCGGCAAGGTCTTCTCCATCTCCCTTGAGCGCGGCCTTTCCTGGGCTCCCGCCTACGCGATTGAGCTGCTGGAAGACAACAAGCTCCGGGTGACCGGAAAGGCCACGATCATCAACGAATTGGGCGAGTTGAGCAACGTCGAGGCGCGGCTCATCACCGGCTTCCCCAACATTCGCTTCATCGGTTCTGAAGATCCGTTCACATCTTCCCAAGGCATGTTCCAGTTCCTGCAGGGCCTGGGAGGAATGCCCGGTGGTTCTGCCGGAGGGGGAGGCGCCATGGCGGGCAACGCTCAGCGGGCCCGGGAAGCTGATTCGGACATGGAGATGGGCTTCCAAGTGATGACGCCCAACAACCTGGAAGGCTTCCAGGCTGAAGACCTCTTCTTCTACCGCCGTCCAGGCGTGACCTTGAAGCCGGGCGAGCGCGGCTATTATGTTCTTTTTGAAGGTGAGGGTGCCTACGAGCAATACTTTACAACCGATCTCTTCGCATGGAACGACATGAACCGGGACATCAGCGCGCCAGTAGATGCCGCGGATGTTTGGAACACGATCCAGTTCAAGAACCCGATCAGCCAGCCGCTGACCACCGCCGCCGCCACCGTGATGAAGAGCGGTGAAATCCTGGGTCAGGACATGATGACCTACACCTCGACGGGAGGCTCCGCGAAGCTGAAGATCACAAAGGCGATGGACATCAATGTCCGAAGCGAATCCGAAATGATCAACCGCGTCCCGTCAGACATCAAGGATCGGGACGGCCGCGTGATCTACGACATCGTGACGGTGCGGGGCAAGGTCTCCGCTGTCAGCCTGCGGCCCAAGAACGTCGATCTGCGCATCACCTACACCCTGGATGGCGAGCTTCGGACGACAGCCCCAAACGGTGAAGTCTCCAAATCAACGGTCAACCTCGCGCAAATCAACCCGCGGAGCATCATCAAGTGGAAGGCGAATCTGGAACCCGGGAAGAAGCAGGACTTCACGTTCGAGTACACGATGCTTGTTCCCGCACGTTGATTCGAATCGGGAAGGAAAGAGCCCTCAAGCAGTTGCTTGAGGGCTCAATTTTTCGCTATCTCCGGGGGCTGCGGCCCATCAAGACCGCGTTCAGAAGGAGCTTGTGGAGGCCAGGATACATCGCCCGCTCCGTCGGGTCCTGCGCAAACCAGATGGCGTGGCCGTCGCCCAAAGGTTCATCGTAAGCCCAGATCGTGTTCGCCAGCGCCTTTTCAGTCTCATCCGGCCACACCCATCCGCTCATCAGAGCCGGCTTCTCCCCCAAGCCCAAAATCGTTCCTCCCGTTGAACCTGCGAGAGGAAATTGACGGCCTTCGACGGGCACAGGCAGAACGTCGTCCTGATAGCCGTAGGAAAGGGGCGATCGACGGTTGAATGTGGCGGCGAAAAGCGCGCCGGGCAGGCTCGTGAGAGGACGTCCGCCGCCAGAAGCTTGAGAGGATCGCCCCAGGTTCGCCAAACCCCCACCATTGCCGCCGAACAGAACAGCCGTGCCTCCCCGTTGAATCCACTCCTTCGTCGCGTCAGTCTGAGGAACCCGACCGCCCGGAAGGATCACACAGGAAAAGTCATCAATGTCGCCCAAAGATTGCAGCGGGACGAACGGGATGCCGAAGACCTTCTCGAAGGTGTACCAAACTGATCCGAACTGCGGATAATCATCCGGGCCGCCGAAATAGACGCCAATCTTGGGCTCGGCGATCGCCTGAACGGAATCCGAGCCCGGCCCCTGGGTTTCTGACCCCGAATAGCTGGAATCGAGCGCGATCATCTCGCATCCTCTTTTTGCAAGAATGCCCTTCGCCTGCTTTTCAACATCCTCGTCATTGCGATCACGGTAAACGAAGAACGTGCCGGCAGCAAACCTGCGTCCGTGCGAACTCAACTCCTTGCTCGCTTGATGAACCCGGATTCCCGCCTGAAGCAGTTCGATCACGGCCAGGGCGTCGTCCTGATCGCGGTAGGGGATCACCCAGCCAGTCTTGCCCATCTTTTGCTGGAGGGGATCGCCGGCAATTCCAACGGAGATCTCCACTTTCGGCTGCTCGCGGGACCACCAAGCGCGCAGACCATGCGCCAGCGGCAAACTCCAACCCGTTGTGTCATAAAATTCCGGTCTATCCCGGGGCGGATACTGCTCTCCCGCCTGCGATTCCTGGCGGATCCGAAGCTGGCGTTCGATGAATTCCTTCTCAAAGTCACTCCCGGGCTCAAGCAATGCCTTGGCCAGCGGCCCCTGCGGCTGATTCATGTCCACAATCAGGGTCCCGGCGGCGAAATCCTTCTCGCCCGCTGAGCTCGCGCCATATTCCTGCGCCGATTGGCGGAACTCATTCTTGGCAAGCCCGTAGGTGATGCCGTGCGCCCGAAGCTGGTCACCCAGACGCTTCAAGGCCCTCTGTTCGCCAGCGACGATCACCCGCTGGAAATCGCCCGCATGTCGTCCGCTCACCGCATTCTGCTTGAACTCTCCAAATGATCGAATCAATTCCTCGCGATTCTGAGCTGTGGATTGAATCACCGCCATTGCGGATGTGAAGTGCTTCGCCATCCCTCCGCTCAGCGTCGCGATGGAACCGTCTTCTCTTTCGATTCGGATGTATCCTCCCGCATCCGTTTCGTGGGTCATGCCGATGGAGCCGCTGAGCGTCGCCCAGAGGTCGAGGTAGCCGGGATAATAGAGATCAAACGTCTCGCGGATGAAATAGCGCCAGCCGCGATTGTCGAACGCGGCGGCAGTCGCCTTGCCCAGCGTGTCTGTCCAGCGTTCATATCGTGCCCGATCAACATTCCTGTTCACCGACATCGCCACCGGAGGCATGAAGTAGGTTCCGACCTCGCCGTGCTGGTCCACATAGACCTGCGGCGTCCAGCGGAGGAATTCCGCAACTTCCTGCCTGCTTTCGGCCTGCGACAGAGAAACCCGATCACGGTTCATGTCAAAGCGGTAGTGATTGACGCGCCCCGCCATCACTCCAATCTGGTTGTGCTCAGGAGCGCGGGTATCGGGCGTTCCCACTGCAATCGAGTTGCTCCAAACCACAAAGCGCTCATGCCCATCTGGGTTGTAGACCGGATTCACGATGACCACCACGTCGCGGAGCATCTTCTCCAGTGCCGCGCTTGCCGCAAGGTTGTAGGCCAGCCACATCACCGATTCGAAGCTCGCTGACTCATCGCCATGAATGCACTGGTTGATCCAGATGATCGCGGGATTGTCCTTCGCGACCTTGGCCGGATCGCTGTCGGGCATTGACAAACTTTGATTCCTTTGCCGAATCTGATCGAGACGCCTCATGTTCTCTGGACTGCTGAAGACCATGACCCTCAGGGGCCGCCCCTCGGTGCTCCGCCCGTAATCGACCATCTTCATCCGGTTCGGAGCAGATTCCGCCAGCTCGAACAGGTAGTGTTCCTGATCCCGGAAGGTCGTGTGTTTTTCCCCCGGCAGGTACCCGAGCACTGACTCGGGAGTCGGAGCCTTGGAGGAATACGATCCGTAGGGTTTGAAGTCAAACGTCGGCGTCTGGAGAGCAAGCAGAGCGGCGGCGAGAACAACGGTCATTGAATTCAACTGTACCGGACGATTCCGGGCTGAGGAGTGCTCAAGCTAGATTGAGCTCTGGAGTGAGCAGCTAGCTGCTCCTCCAACCTAGGTCCAAGCCCGCACCATGGAAGGATTACGGATCAAGAACAAGGTCGGGTGTAAAGCCGCCATCATCGGTGTCGCCGCCGCTGTCGGCTCCATCCTCTCCGACAGAATAGATACGGTACTCCTCAACTGCCGCACGGTAGCGGAAGTCCTCACCCGAATATGGGTCGCGGCGAAGGGAGGCGGAAAATCCTCCCAATCCTGAAGGAGCTTTGCCCGAGCTTTTGACAATCCCTTCGATACGGGCGGTGAGAACAAGAAGACGTGCCCGCGCCTCAAAGATGTCGCGCATCGCCAGGTGAGAGGCCATCGGCTGGAACATCGATGGGCTGAGATGACGCCAGGGACGCTCGCCCGCGCCATACTCCGGCTCTTTTGGGCGGGATGCGGCGGGTTCCCCGGCCAGGTCGGTGTACCAGGAAGCGGCCTGATTCGCCTCGGACGCTAGCCCCTGAAAGAACCCTGCGGCGTTGTCGCCATTCAAATGCTCCAGGGAGGCAATCCCATTCTTGGCGGTCCGCCCAAGCTCAAAACAAACCTGCTCCATATTGCCGGCAACCACCAAATCCTGCAGGTGTTGAACGCTCATCTGCGCCCGCGTGGCTTCGTGGTCGAGGGTGACATCCACCTTGGGCATCTCCGCCAAAACACTCGAAACACCATCCGCCAGCAGATTTAAGGCTTGAGGCGGCATCTGGGGAAGACGGCGCGAAATCGCAGCGCGGGCTTCCGACGCTCCGGCGAGTCCGATGGAAGCATCCGCCGCATCTCCTGCGCACATGACGGCGGCAAATCGATGCGCGTTGATGCAGGCCTGTGCGGCGACCGCCCAATCTCCTTTTTCAGCGGCGGCATTGATCGTCCACGCATAGCTTCTGCTGATCAGCCTCAGCCCTCGGTGATTCGGATTGACTTCCTGTGGCCCATAGATCGCGTAGCCGTCGGGATTGGGCTTGACGCGCGCTGCCTGAGAGGGGATTTGGCCCAAACGCTTGAGGACCAATTCTGCTTGACCCGGGGTGAAGCTGACGCGATCCAAATCCTCTGGACTTGCGCGTTCGACGGACTTCGCGAGATCATCCAGCGGACCGCTTTCGTGACGTGAAACAGGAGGAGCAACGGGAGGCAGAGTGCCGATGGGTTTGCTGCTGCGGCATCCAGCCACTCCGACGATCAGGCTGACCGCCGCAAAGCCCATCATCCATGTGGGCCGTTGAATCATGGTTGGCATCGTACCGCACCGCCATGCTAACCTCGGTTCCATAACCCGTCATGAAAGGAGTCATTCTCGCCGCCGGAAAAGGAACCCGTCTTTATCCCATCACCAAGGTGATCGCCAAGCCGCTGCTTCCGCTTGCGAATCGTATGACCATTGAATACGCCTTCGATCAACTCAAGGAGTGCGGCATCACCGACATCTGCGTGGTCGTCGGAGCCAATGAGGGGCAGATGCGGGCGGCGTTGGGAGACGGGGCGGCGTTCGGCGTGCAAC
>JAEYWW010000154.1 GCA_023428805.1 Armatimonadota bacterium
CTGCGGGTTCGCCCCGCAGGCTGGACGGAGAACCGTCCACGGCACTTTGACAGAAGCTGTGCGCCAGATCTCGGGCGATGACTGCGAGATCACAGGAGCAAGCCGCACCGACAGCGGCGCGCACGCCCGAGGACAGGTCTGCCACTTCGACACATCGAATCCGATGCCGATCCAAAAGTGGCCCGACGTGGTCAACAAGTGGCTGCCGCAGGATGTCGCCGTGGTCGCCGCCGAAGAGGTTGATCCCGAGTTCCATAGCCGGTTCTGGGCCAAGCATCGGTGGTACCGCTACTCGATCTGGACTGGCCCGCGCGATCCGCTTCTCGGAAGATGGAGCGCCCTGCACGGACGCCCACTGGACGTGGAGGCGATGCAGAAGGCCGCTGACGCCCTGATCGGAGAGAATGACTTTCTCGCCTTCAGCCAGGAGCTTCTTCCGCACCAGACGACCATTCGGACGATCCACAAGGCGGAAGTCAGGCAGGCCGAGAATGACGTTCAGATCGACATCACCGGCTCCGCATTCATCCGGGGGATGATGCGGCGGATCGCAGGCTGCCTCTTCGACATTGGACGCGGTCATTGGCCGGTCGAATCGATGAGCACGCTCCTGACGCACAGCGACAAAGCCAGCCTGCATTGGCCAGTAGTTCTTCCCGCCGAGGGTCTCACCCTCATGGAAGTGAACTACGGCAGGCACCCGCGAGAGCGGGCCCGGACAAAAGATTTTGACAACAGCGAAGGAAACGAAGATGAATAAGACGTACACCGCGACGCCCGAGACAATCGAGCGCAAGTGGCATGTGGTTGATGCGGCAAATATGCCGATCGGCCGCCTTGCCGCGCAGGTGGCGCAGGTGCTCCGAGGCAAGCATAAGCCGACGTTCACCTACAGCCAGGACTGCGGGGATTTTGTGATTGTGATCAACGCCGAGAAGGCGGTTTGGACCGGAGGCAAGGGCAAGGAGCTCCTCTACTGGCACACCGGATGGCCCGGAGGAATCCGCAACATCAGCCGAGAAGACCTGCTCGAAACCAATCCCGTCCGCGCCATTGAGAAGGTTGTCTGGGGAATGCTGCCGAAGAACAAGCTCGGCCGCAAGACCTTCACCAAGCTCAAGGTCTACGCCGGCAGCGAGCATCCGCACGCCGCCCAGAACCCCCAGCCGCTGGACATCAGCAAAAAGTAAGGAACGCATTTCATGGCAGCAGCAACCAAGTACATCGGCTACGGCACCGGACGACGCAAGAGCGCAATCGCCCGCGTGTGGCTTGAAAATGGAGACGGCAGCATCGTCGTCAACGGACGCGACTTCAAGGATTATTTCGGTCGCCCCGTGCTCGAAATCCTGGTCAACAGCCCGTTCCCCATCATCCAGGGTGAAGGCAAGTTCAACGTCGTCGCCAAGGTGCGCGGCGGCGGCATGACCGGACAGGCAGGCGCCGTCCGCCTCGGCATCTCCCGCGCCCTCATCGCCTACGACGAAACCATGCGCCCGGCCCTGAAAGCCGAAGGCTTCCTCACCCGAGACGCCCGCGTCAAGGAACGGAAGAAGTACGGACGCAAGAAGGCCCGCCGCGGCTTCCAGTTCGTCAAGCGCTGAGCGTTTTCGTTTCTTTCGCAATATCCAGCCCGCCAGAATCTACTGGCGGGCTGGATATTTTTGGCCGATAGTGAGATTTCTACGGCTGATCATGTCAAATTCTTGACACTATCGTACAAGGAGATCATCGAGTGATTGCCTGCATTGCCATAAGCCAGCTTCTGCACGTGGACTTGCATGAAGAGAAGCCTCCCATCGCGATCATCACGCGAGCGTCCTCCAGCATTGCTCCTGAAAAGCTTAAGACGGTGAGCGCAACGGACGATCTGGAGGGCTGGGCCCGCGAGATGAAGTTTGAATTTCATTCCGGGACGTATGTTGTTTTGATTGAAAAGGAGGTTTTGGGGATTGAGGCGTCCCAAAATCGCACCAAGCTGCTGCAAGTCTTGACCGCCCAATCCAAGGAGGGCAAGAACTCATTCACCGCCTCGGATGTCGGAGATCCCGGCATTTTCTCCTCTCTTCTCCGAAATCTGTACAGCGACGAGATGGCGGCAACACTCTCGATAGGTTCCATCTCATTTTCTCCATCATTGGTCCTTTCACCGACAGACGGCACTCCTCCCATCGTCGTGGAGAAGAGTCCGCAGTTCATAAGGTCTCTCGTTCCGCAGACGCCGGAACCGCCCGTCTCCAACCTGACCTTTTCACCTCTCGTTCAAGGAGGACTCCCTCCAGTCAAAGTGCAGGTTGTCCGCACGCGTTTGAAATCTGAACAGATCAAAGCCGCTGAATCAGCCTTCGCCATCATGGACGATCTCTGGCAGCGGTCTCAGAAAGACGAAAGGAAAGCGTTCGGCGACCTGCTTGGTGTGTTGGGAGAGGCCGATTTGTCGCGATCCAGCCGGTTCTCTGATCTGTCCCAGAACTGGCGAGATCAGATTGTCATGGAAATCATGGGAAGGTATCAAGACCGGCGGGTGGATCGAGAAGTTTATAGCCCAAAAGCGATCGGCATCACTTTCGCCATTCGTGTCGGAAACGTCAACTACACGTTTGGAATGAGATATCCAGCACAGTAGAACGCTTGGGAACAACGCGGGGGAAGAGGCTCTTCCTCCCGCCATAATAGAGGGGCTCATGGCGGTTCCTTTTGATGTCAATTCCCTGAACCCCGAGCAGCGGGAGGCGGTGGAATGGCCGGGCGGCCCGTTGATGATCCTCGCCGGAGCGGGGTCGGGCAAGACCCGTGTCATCACCTGCCGGATCGCCCGACTCATCTCCGAGGGTGTTCCTCCATATAGGATTCTCTCTCTAACCTTCACAAACAAAGCCGACCGCGAGATGAAGGAACGCATCGAGGAGATGGTGGGCGAAGCCGCCAAGAATCTTTGGATGGGAACCTTCCACTCGATCTGCGCCCGCCTGCTTCGCATGGAAGGAAGCGCGATTGGCCTCGATCCCAACTTCGTGATCTACGACGACGGCGACCAGCTCTCCCTGGTGCGGGACCTCATCAAGCAGAAGGGCCTCGACGACAAATCCATTCAACCCCGCGCCGTTCTCGCCGAGATCAGCCGCGCCAAGGAAAAACTCCAAACCCCCGAACGATACAAGGAGACAGCCGCCGGATTCTTCGAGGGAATCGTCGCCCAGATTTACCCCGACTACGCCAAGAATTTGTCCAAGGCCAACGCTCTGGACTTTGACGATATCCTCATGCTGGCCGTCCGGTTGTTGGAGCAGGCGCCCCAAGTCCGCGAAAAGCTGCAGGAACGTTTCCTGCACGTCCTGATCGACGAGTATCAAGACGTCAACTACGCCCAGTATCAACTCGCCAACCTTATCAGTCAGAAGCACGGAAACATGACGATCGTCGGCGACGACGACCAGTCGATCTATGCCTGGCGCGGCGCGGATGTCTCGCTGATGCTCCGCTTTTCCAGCGACCATCCGAAGGCCAAGATCGTCACCCTCGCACAGAACTACCGCTCGACCAAGCGCATCCTCGCCGGAGCCTACGAAGTCATCCGCAAGAACCGGGGGCGCAATGACAAGCAGCTCTGGACCGAGAACGCCGAGGGGGCCCTCATCACCGTCAGCGAGGCGGGCACCGAGAACGACGAGGCGATGCTGGCAGCCGACACAATTCTCCGAGAAATCCGAACCGGCAGGCGGAACTATGGCGAGTTTGCGGTCCTCTACCGCACCAACGCCCAGAGCCGCGCCGTTGAAGAAGCCTTCCTCGCCATGCGCATCCCGCACATCCTGGTCGGAGGCCAGCGGTTCTATGAGCGCAAGGAGATCAAGGACATGGTCTCCTACCTCCGGCTCGCGCTGAATCCCTTCGATGATGTCAGCCTGAAGCGGATCATCAATGTTCCGACACGGGGGATCGGGCCAGGCACAGTCCAAAAAGTGGAGGCAGAAGCCATCTCGCGCGGAATCAGCCTGCACGAGGTGATGACCGACCCCATGTGGACGCAGACGCTTCCGAAAAAGGCGGCCTCTTCCCTCATCGGCCTTGGACTTCTGATCGACGAGGCACGAGAACTTGCGAAAGTCGGACAGATCACCCCCGTCCTCAAGCTCTACATGAACAAGACAGGCTATCTGGATGAACTTCGCTCCGAAAGGACGGATGAATCGGTCAGCCGTCTGGAGAACTTGCAGGAGCTTGTCAATGTGACCAGCGAGTACGACGCCACCACCGAAGGGGGATCGTTGAGCAATTTTCTGGAGTCCATCACTTTGATGTCCGACATTGACTCATTGAACGAGTCAGGCGAGGCGGTGACCCTGATGACGCTTCACTCCAGCAAGGGCTTGGAGTTTCCAGTTGTCTTCCTGATGGGCTTGGAGGAAGGCGTTTTCCCCCATTCCCGCGCTCTGAGGGATGATTCGGAATTGGAGGAGGAGAGGCGTCTCTGCTACGTCGGGATGACCCGCGCTCGGGAGGAGCTGCACATGACATACGCGCGGCGACGTGCGATGTATGGCCAGCCCAACTTCAACCCCAGATCACGCTTCATCGACGACCTGCCGCCTCAGATCCTGGACACTCTTCCTGGGTCATACATCGAAGCTCCCAGCTTGAACCGATCCGTGAGGCAAGAGCGGTCGGGAACCTATACCGTCATCGAGCCGCGCCGCACCGCAGCCTTGGTGGAGGAATCCGATCAGGCGCCACGAGCGCCATCATGGGCTCCCCCCTTCAACGTCGGCCAGAAGGTGACCCACAAGAAGTTCGGCATCGGAGTCGTGG
>JAEYWW010000197.1 GCA_023428805.1 Armatimonadota bacterium
GGTTTGCGTTCCGGATCTTCCAATCATGAGCGCGGCTTGCGCGCCAAAGCCACCACAGAACTTCCCCAAGGCAGAGGAAGGAGGCGCATGAGCCTCTCTTCAAGGCCCATCATCCGAATGAGAAGGCGATTAGCCCAAGCCGGAACCTCCGGCAGCACGACTTTCGGTTCGCGCCGTGCCAGCCGGTCGACCAGCCGGATCGCCAGGACAACGGGGAACAGGAAGAAGACTCCGTAGGACGCGAACTCGACCGTCATTCCTGCGTCTTCCAGCAACTGCACGACTTCGCTTCGCTTGTAGCGGCGGCAGTGCATCAACGCCACATCATGCGGTCCCCAGAGCCAGCGGAACGCGGGGACATTGACGATGGCGACCCCTCCAGGACGCAGAATCCGCGCGATTTCGGCGGCGGCCTCAACGTCGTTGGGCACATGCTCGAGTGTGTCGAGGGTCACCAATGCCGAGAAGGAGGAATCGGCGAAGGGCAGCGCCTGAGCATCTGCTTTGACAAGCCCGGTTATGCCGCGCTCAGCGGCGAATTCCAAGGCTGTTCCACTCAAGTCAACCCCCACGGCTGGGCGCATCGACTGCAGCTCTGCCATCACCGCCCCCGTCCCGCAGCCAAGGTCAAGAGTCAAACCTTCAGGAGCGAAGCGGCGAAGCAGCGAAAAGGCGAGGCGTCGCCGCGAAACGAACCACCAGTAGTGGTCCTCCAACTCGCGCATCCGGGCGTATTCAGCCTTCTGCAATCTCCAGCCTCTTCTTCCTGCCTGCCATTCGCAGCTTCACGAGTTCGGCGAGCATCCGGGGGCCGTCGCGCATGAGGATGACCTTGCTCCCCTCCTGATGCGCCCACCGGATCGGCACCTCGGCGATGCCATGCCCCAGATCGCGGGCGATCATGAGGGCTTCAAAGTCGAATCCAAAACCATTCAGCTTCGAGCGGCGAAAAACATCCTTGGCCACATCATCCCTGAACAACTTGAAGCCGCATTGCGTGTCATCAATGCCCTTGATCGCCATGATCTGGACGGCTTTGTTGAATGCCCGCCCCATCATCTCGCGGTACCAGGGCTGCCGAATCTCAAGATTCGATTCTTTCAGGGGGCGGCTGCCGATGGCGATGGGATGATTCTCGTCCACGCGGGCGAAGAGCTTTTCGATCTCCTCAATCGGCGCCGCCAAGTCGGCGTCGGAGAAGAGGATCCACTCGGCGTCCGACTCCAGCATTCCCCGTTTGACCACAAATCCCTTGCCGCGATTCGGCTTGGAGTCAATGAGGGTGAATTCGGGGTGGAATTTTGAAAACTCCGCGACAATTTCGCTGGTCTGATCCGTGCTGCCGTCGCTCACAACGCAGACGGTCCACGAGTAGGTCTGCTGAGAGAGGTACTCGTGGACGCGGGCCAGCGTTGGGCCGATCCTCGATTCCTCGTTGTAGGCCGGGATCACGACTGCAAGGTGGGGCCTTGCCAAAGCGGACCAATTTTACCGCGACGGCGGTTTGACTGGCGGAGCAAACGCGCCCTGAACGGCGGAGTCGGCCTGCGCCTGGGCCACTTTGCGAATGTGCTTTTGATAGGCGGTGTCAACCGGCGACCGCTCGTGCAGGACGAAAAGATTGCAGAGAGGACGGCTGGTGCCGATCAGCATGTCGCCGCGGTAGTACAGGGAAGTCGAACCTCCACCATCCAGGGCAACAGCATTGATCGCCCCAAGCTTCTTCATCGCCTCCCCAAGTTCGCTCAAGGTGACGCTGCTGCGCGTCGCGACCATGACGAGTTTGTTGTGCTTGGTCAAGCCAATGCCCGTGCGCGCGGCTTTGCCCCAAATGCGTTTGTCCTTGAATTGCTGGGCTTGCGGGTTCGGACTGACTTTGCCATCGGAGATCACCCGGACGAGTCCGCGCAAAGCATAGCGATACGGAAACCAGTCGATTTCCTGCTTGAATTTGGCGTCAAAAATCTTGACCTGCCCGAACCAGTCGACGGCCACCACCGACCCGCGCCGACCGGTTGCGACCAGTTCGCCATCGACAAGAACGTCGGCAATCGGCTTCTGGTTCTCAAAAGCGAAGAACGTGCCGGTGATCGAGGCCACGGGCTGGGTGTCCGAGATCATGCTCCAAAGGCCCGTGAGCTTGGGCCGATAGACCGCTTCTGCTGTCACCTTGTCGCCGTTCATGTCGGCGATCACGGCGTGGAAATATGATTTGTTGACCTGAACGGTTGTATAGGCGATTGGCCGGTCAATTTTCTGAGCCCATGCCCCAGCTCCGAGGCAGATCATGGCGGTCACTGCAATCCTTCGCATCGTCCAATCCCAAGCGGGCATTATGCGCTGCAAGCCGCCCAAACTTCAACCCTTGAAAGTGAATGCCGTGTCTTAACCGATAGAATAAGAATGAAGAGAGATGAATTTCAAGATGTATTGAAACTAGAGAAATACATGCGAATTGAGTCAAAAATCGACCCCGCCAGAGTGCCCATGCGTTCAAATTGGAAGTAAATGTCAAGTTTTATTTGCCTGTTTTGGCAGGATATACGCCCCATCCGCCCTTGACATCGCAGCCTCTCCAAGGCCACTATTGAGCCTGAGATGACTGACGAAGCCGACAGTCCTCGTTTGGGGATCAAAGGGCTGTTCAAACCTTGGAGCAGGGAGGCTTTCGCCAAGTTTGCGTGGTTCTCTCTCGGCTATTCGGTCCTGGCCATTCTTTTCGGCGCCTTCGTCCGCGCATCCCTCAGTGGAGACGGCTGTGGAACCTCCTGGCCGCTCTGTGGCGAAGGGCTTCTGACCGAAGGCTCGAACATCAAGGCCGTCATCGAATTTTCCCACCGGGTCACCGGCGGTCTCTGCGGGCTTTTTGCAGGATTTCTCTACCTCCAAGCACGGCGGACTTTTCCGAAGTCGGCGGTGAGCCGCCGGGCGGCATTGTGGGCCTTTATTTTCACGATGGTTTCCGGGCTGATTGGAATGCTCCTGGTCACCTATCAATGGGTGGTCTCCGATAAATCGGCTGGCCGCGCGATCACGATGCCGTTGCATCTGATCAATACCCTGATGCTTCTCGGCAACCTTGCAGTTGCCGCAGTCATGGCCAAGAGCGACGCCAAGCTGTCTTGGAAGGGGCTTGGCGGCATCGGAATCGCGCTGAAGGCGAGCATGGCAGGGATGTTCGTCCTCGGCGTCACCGGTGCGATTTCCGCCATGGGCAAGACCGCCTTCAACAATGAATTGGCGGCGGCGGAAAGCTTCTCCGACCGGCTCAACATGCACCTTTCGGCGGACGCTCATCCGCTGCTGCGGGGCGGAATCAGCCACCCGGTCCTGGCATTCACCATCACACTGCTGATCTTTCTGCTCTGCGGTTATGTCGCCCAGGCCCGCCCCGACACGAAGGTGAAGGAATGGGCGCGAATCACGGGAAGCCTCCTCATCATCCAAACGATTCTTGGAGTTGTGAACCTGCTGATGAGCGCGCCGCCTGCGATGCAGCTCATCCACCTGCTGCTGGCGATCGGCAACTGGCTTTCCCTGGTGATGCTGACGATCAACGTTCTGAGTTCGAGTGAAGGGCGGGTGGAAGAAGCTGATGAACCGGCATCAGGCGAGCCTGTGCCTGCCCTGCAGCTTGTCAAAGACTACATCGCCCTCACCAAGCCGCGCGTGATCAGCCTCCTCCTCTTCACAACCATCGCGGCGATGGTCATCGCGAAGGGTTCATGGCCCGAATGGTGGCTGGTTCTGGCTGTTGCGCTGGGCGGATACATGGCCGCTGGAAGCGCGAATGCCTTCAACATGATCGTCGAGCGCGACCTGGATGTTGCGATGGAGCGCACTGCAAGCCGTCCGACGGTCACCCAGCGCATCACGAATGGTCAGGCCGCAGTCTTCGCCATCGCTCTCGCGCTCTGCTCGTTCGTGCTCCTGACCTGGTCGGCCAACCTATTGAGCGCGCTTCTCGCCTGGGCGGGGTTGGCGTTCTACGTTTTGATCTACACGCTTGTCTTGAAGCGGCGAACCTGGCAGAACATCGTCATCGGAGGCGCGGCGGGCGCATTCCCGCCTCTGGTGGGCTATGCGGCCGTCACCAATGAACTGAACGGCTTCGCCTGGTTCATGTTCTGGCTGATCGTCCTCTGGACGCCTGTTCATTTCTGGGCATTGGCGATCCTCATCAAGGACGACTATGCCAAGGCCGGAGTGCCCATGCTGCCTGTCGTCAAGGGCGAAAGGGCCACCGTCATTCAGATCGTATTCTACGCGTTTTTAACCGCACTGGTGTCTGTCATTCCGCTTGTCCAGCGCGAGGTCGGCATGATCTACATGATCGGCGCGAGCCTGCTGAACGTCGTGCTTGTCGCGCAGAGCATCCAGCTTTTGCGGCATACTGATCGCCCAAAGGCGAAGGCTCTTTTCAAGTATTCGATGGCCTATCTGGCCCTCATGTTCGTAGTGATTGCCGTGGACCGAGGTTCAGGGGCAGGTTATAGGGGAAATCAAGTTCAAATCATGTCTGAGAGGGATTCAATGATCGGAGGGGATCGCTGATGGGTCAGGTCTTCAAGCCTGCGGCGAACAGCATCGCCATGGTGAGCCTTCTGCTCGCGGCGGGCGCGCCTGTCGCCATCTTCCTGACCGGGTCGCAGATTTCACGCTCTCCCTACAACACCAAGGTTGGAATTCCCCTCGACCAGCCGGTGCCATTCAGCCACAAGCACCACGTCAAGGAGCTTGGCATCGACTGCCGCTTCTGCCACCATTCGGTGGAAGAGGCCGCTCATGCGTCTGTTCCGGCAACCGAGGTCTGCATGACCTGCCACAGCCAGGTCTGGCCGAACTCGCCAAACCTTGAGCCTGTGCGAGAAAGCTGGAGGACCGGAACTCCGCTCCAGTGGCCGAAGGTCAATGCGGTGCCGGATTTCGTCTATTTCGACCACAGCATCCATGTCAACCGAGGCATCAGCTGCAACAACTGCCACGGCGAGGTGCAGGAGATGCACATCACATCCAAGGGACAGGCCTTCAAGATGTCCTGGTGTCTGGAATGCCACCGAAACCCTGAAGAATTCCTCTACGCCGAAAAGGCAGGCGAGGGCGAGAAGCAGTTGTCGCCCCGCGAACAGGTCTTTGAACTCTACCGAAAGGTCGCTCGTGGGGAGCAGCTTTCGGATGTCGAGTACAAACTCGCCAAC
>JAEYWW010000223.1 GCA_023428805.1 Armatimonadota bacterium
CCCATGCCGGGACTCGATCTGCTTCCGGTCCAGCAGCGGCTGTTCCACCCAGCGACGCAGAAGCCGCGCGCCCATCGCCGTCCGCGTCTGGTCGATGACTGAGATCAACGTGAAGCGGCGCGAGCCATCCATGATGTTCTGCGTCAGTTCGAGGCTGCGCCGCGTCGACGGGTCGAGCCGCATGAATCCGTCCACCGAATAAGTGGCGAGGGTGTCCACGTGGGCAAGCGCAAGGCCGTTGACCTGGGCGTAGTCCAACACCATGGAGGCCGCCACCTTTGCTCCCGGCTTGTCGGCGACTCCAAACCCGTCCAGGGTGCCGATCTGGAAATGCTTGAGGAGCATCCGCTCAGCCTTGTCGAGCGGCGATGGCTGCGCCTTGGCCAGCACGACTCCCAAGCCGGACTGCGCCAATTCGCCCACTTTCTCGCCGCCATCCCCATGCACCAGTTCGGCGGGCCGCAGGCGGGCGAGTTCCTGAAGCAGCTTCTCCTCCAACTGCCCTCCCTCGAATTCGGTGACCATGAATTCTCCGGTTGATGGATCAAGAGTGGCGAGTCCGGCGCGGCCATCCTGGATGCAGATCGCGGCCAGAAAATTGTTGGCCGACCCCGGCAGCATCGAATCCTCCAGGATCGTGCCCGGAGAAAGGACGCGGGTCACCTCTCGGCGGACAAGCTTCTTGGTCAGCTTCGGGTCTTCAACCTGATCGCAGAGCGCGACTTTCCGGCCAGAGGCGACGATTTTAGCGAGGTATTTCTCAACCGAGTGGTACGGCACTCCCGCCATCGGGATGCGCCCGTTCAGGCTGTCTTCGCGCCCGGTGAGGGTGATCTGCAGGATCGCGGCGGCCTCTTCGGCATCCTCGCCGTAGAACTCATAGAAGTCGCCGACACGCATGGCGATGAGGGCGTCCGGGTGGGCCGCCTTCGCCTGGGAGTACTGCTGCATCATCGGCGTCTGCTGCCGCACTCAGGGAAGTATGTCTAATCGATTGACGAGGCCCAGCGTCGCAACGCGATACAATAGGAGCCAAGGATGAAAAAGCTGCTCCTCAAATGGATCATCCTGGCGGTCTCGCTGGTCCTCAGTTCGGTTCTGACAAGCCTTGTCCTGCCCGAGCAGTTCATCATCAAAACCGGGTTTCCCGACATCTTCATGCTCTTCGTGGGGGTTGCGGTGCTCGCATTGATCAATGCGACGCTGGGAAGCTTGTTGAAAGTGATGCTCATCCCCCTCAATTGTCTGACTTTGGGGCTGGTGTCGCTGCTGATCAATGCCGCACTCTTCTATATGGTGGGAACTTTGGGGCTGGGATTTGAGATCAAGACTTTTCTCGCGGCCTTCATCGGCTCCATCCTCTTCTCGGCCTGCAATGGCGTTTTGCAAATCTTTGTGAAGGATGAGAAGAAGGATGACGACTGATTTGTTCAACTATGGTCAAGAAAAAAAGGATTAATCCGTTCAAGTTGCGGCGGATGTTCCTTCCCACCGCGCGACTCTACCGCCATGCGATCATCGCGGGCGGAGCGTTGGCGGTGTTCATGGTCGGGCTGGCGATCAGCTTCCGGGGAATTTTCATGCCCGGGGTCCGGCAGCTCGCCAATGTTTGGAATTCAGCCATCGGAGGGCTGATCCACACCGACAATGTCGCCGTCACAAACCACGTCTTGGGCGGCATGCTGCTCGTTGCGGGAGGCGTCATCTTCTATCGTTCGTCCCGATCATTTGTCAGAGCCATTGTCGAAGTCTTCAACCCCGGTGCAAAGAACGGGGTCGCCAACTCCTTTGTCCGCAAGCAGCAATTGTCTCTCGGTCCCCGGATCGTCGCGATCGGCGGCGGCACGGGCCTCAGCACCCTGCTGCGCGGACTCAAGCAGCACTCCTCCAACATCACCGCCGTTGTGACGGTCACGGATGATGGCGGCAGCAGCGGGCGACTGGTCAAGGAGATGGGGATGATTCCTCCGGGCGACATGCGCAACTGCCTCGTCGCCCTGGCCGATGCGGAAAAGCTGATGACCGACCTCTTCCAGCACCGCTTCAGCCAGTCTTCGGGAGCCTTCAGCGGCCACTCTCTCGGCAACCTACTGATCGCGGGATTCATGGATCAGGCGGGCGGCGACATGGATCGCGCACTGGAGCTGGCGTCCGACGTTCTCGCGATCCGTGGACGTGTCATTCCTTCCACGAAGGACCACATCCGACTCCGCGCGCTGCTCGAAGACGGAACCGAAATCTGCGGCGAAACCGCCATCGTCAACTCAGGGCACCGCATCCGCCGCCTCTACCTGGACCCCGAGAACAGCCCGCCTCATCCCGAAGCTATTCAAGCCATCGAAGATGCCGACATCATCGTGATCGGGCCAGGCAGCGTCTACACCAGCGTCATTCCGAACCTGCTGGTGCCCGGCATTGCCGACGCGCTGTTGAAGTCGGAGTGTCCCAAGGTTTACATCTGCAACGTGATGACGCAGCCCGGTGAAACCGAGTCCTTCACGGCCGCCGAACACCTCGTGGCGATCGAAGCCAATGTCGGCGCCCGCATCTGCGACTATGTGCTGGTCAACACCGGCGTTCCCACTCAACTCATGCTCGACAGATACCGGTCGTCCGATCAGGAGTTCGTGGAGCCCGACATCGACCGGCTCCGCCACATGGGGTACAAGCCGCTCACCGGCAATTTCATGTCTGAAACTGATTTCGTCCGCCACGACCCCCTCCGCATGGCCACCCGCATCATGGAGGTCCTCGGCTGATGACGGGCCGAATGGTGATCCTGAGCGGGCCGAGCGGTGTCGGCAAAGACACAGTCATCAATGCGTGGAGCCTGCAAAATTCCCTCGTGGAGCGCGTCGTCGCCGCAACGACGCGGGAGCCTCGCCCGGGCGAAGTCAACGGGGTTGATTACCACTTCCTTTCCGTTGAGGAATTTGAAGCGAGGGTCAAGAAGGATTGGTTTCTTGAGTTTAAGAAAGTCCACTCAAACTACTACGGAACCCCGCGATCAGCCGTAGAAATGATTGTGGCGCAGGGCCGCATCGCGATCCTCAAAAT
>JAEYWW010000257.1 GCA_023428805.1 Armatimonadota bacterium
CATGAAGATCATCGCCAGAAAGATCTGGCCGATGGGCGTCATGATGTAGTCGAGAATCCACTTCAGGGTTTCGTTCTTCGGTCCGTCCGGCACCAGATACTGCGTTGCGAGCCCACAGATCGCGCCCAGGATCATTCCGATGAAGATCTTGTTGTGGAGGGGCATGCGCTTGCGCGGAGCAACGTCGGTCATGCCCGGGATTATAGCGGTGTTTTGCCTTCGAGGTTACTTTTCGAACAAGGTTGGCTCGTCCGATCGAGGCGGCGGCGTCATGCCGAGGTGGGTGTAGGCCAAATGCGTCGCCTGCCGACCACGCGGCGTTCGGGAGAGCAGGCCGCGCTGGATGAGATAAGGCTCATATACATCTTCAACCGTTCCCGAATCCTCTCCGACCGTAGCCGCCAGGGTTTCGAGCCCGACAGGGCCGCCGCGATACTTCTTGATGATCGCGTCCAACAAGGCGCGGTCCACGCGGTCCAGCCCGAGGCCATCCACTTCCAGCAAATCCAGGGCCCGCCGCGCCTGATCGCGTGAGATCAGCGTCGATCCCGCCACCTGAGCAAAATCACGGACGCGCTTCAGAAGACGGTTGGCGATGCGGGGAGTGCCGCGTGAGCGGCAGGCCAGTTCCTCCGCCCCGCCCTGGTCGATCTCGAACCCGAGAATCCGCGCCGAACGTGTGATGATTTCAAAGAGGGCGCGGTCGTCATAGAAACCGAAGCTGAGAACAATCCCAAACCGGTCGCGGAGCGGCCCGGTCAGCAGTCCCTGACGGGTCGTCGCGCCAATGACCGTGAAGGAGGGCACGTCGAGCCGGATGGATCGAGCCGCCGGCCCTTTGCCGATCATGATGTCCACCTTGCTGTCCTCCATCGCCGGATAGAGAATCTCTTCAACCGCGCGGCTCATCCGGTGGATTTCGTCGATGAAGAGCACGGAGCCCTCGTCCAGGTTCGTCAAAATTCCAACGAGGTCGCCCGTGCGCTCAATGGCCGGACCGCTGGTGACGTGGACAGGCGCGCCCATCTCGTAGCCAATGATGTGGGCGAGCGTGGTCTTCCCCAGCCCCGGAGGGCCGTAGAGCAGGACGTGATCCAGGGATTCCTGCCTCTGGAGCGCCGCCTTCAGGAAGACGCTCAGATTGGACTTGAGCCCATCCTGGCCGATGAATTCACCAAGCTGCTTGGGCCGCAGGCTCAGTTCATAGCCTTCCTCCATTGGCGCGCCACCCGCGTTGGTCTCGTGCTGCCTCATCGCATCAGCCTCTTGAGCGCGGCCTTGATCTGGTCTTCAAGCTGATCGGCTTCGGCGCGTGATTCTTCCAGGATCGGTTCGACCTCGCCACGGCGATAGCCCAGAGCCATGAGGGCTTCCAAAAGCTCGTCATCGGGCTTGGTCTTCGTGGTGACGGGCCGTGCGGCACCCACCGCGAAGTCCTGCACTTTGTCTTTGAGTTCCAAAATGATGCGCTCGGCCAGCCTTGCTCCCACACCGCTCGCACGAGCGAGGGTCTTGGCATCCTGGCTGACAATGGCCGCACCAGCCTCCTTTTCGCTCAGGGTCGAGAGGATGGAGAGGCTGATCTTGGCCCCGCACCCCTTCACCTCGCGCAGCATGTCGAAGAACTTCCTCTGCTCCCGACTGGCAAATCCATAGAGTGAAATATCGTCCTCCCGGACGATCTGGCGGGTCCAGAGATCGACCTCTCCATACGGCGGAAGATGTGCCAGAACGCTCTCGGGCACCGAAACCTCATAACCCACGCCCCCGCACTCCACCACAACGCGGCCGGAATCCATTTCCAAGACCACTCCCCTCAACCGCGCGATCACAAATAAATGTTACCTTGTGTCTACCAGTCGTGTTGGATACAATCTAGCCTGGATGCGCAAACAGGAGCACAGTTCGGAAGCTTGGAAGAAGATGGTGCTCCGCAGCATGCCGGCCCCGGCATGGCTGGATCAGGAGGCGCCGCATATTGACATCGCAATCTCGTCCCGTGTGCGCTACGCGCGCAACGTGAGCGGATACCGATTCCCCACGACCGCGCAGCCCGACGAACTGAAGTCCGTGCAGAAGAAGATCGTCGATGCCGCCAAAACGATCGATCCTCCCCTCGACATCCACAAACGTCTGACCGAAGCGGAGCGCGACTTTCTGCTGGGGTGCCGCCTGATCTCGCCTGATTTTCAATACCGCGACCAGCATCGGACACTTCTGCTCGACAAACCCCGCATCTTGAGCCTGATGGTCAATGAGGAGGACCACATCCGGCTCCAATCTCTGACTGCCGGGTATTCCATCGACACCGCCGAAGCGGTCGCTCAGACAACCCTGCGGGCATTGGCGGAAAAAATCTCCTATGTCCGGCACGAGGATTGGGGTTGGCTGGCATCAAGCCCGGTCAACTCTGGGGAGGCTAGGAGGCGATCTGCCCTCTTCCACCTGATCGGCCTCGCGCACACCAAACGGCTCGGAAACGTCCTCAACGCGCTTGCCGCATGGGGATTGACGGCGCGCGGGCTCTATGGGGAGTCGTCCAGAGCGGTCGGTGCGTTCTTCCAGGTCAGCATGACTCGGGGGCAGATGGCGGAATTTCGGGGCGCCTGCGAGTACCTCATTGGCGAGGAGCGCATTTCGCGAAGAGAAATCAGCCGTTCAGAACTGCGTGAACGAACAGACCAGGCCGTCGAATTCGCCATCGCCAGCAAGGAAATCTCCATGGCCGACGCCCTCCGAGTCCTCGCCTGGGTCCGCTGGGCGCGGACGGCGGGACTGGATCACTGGGATGGCTCGGCGCGCGAAGTGGATCACTGGATCAGCA
>JAEYWW010000291.1 GCA_023428805.1 Armatimonadota bacterium
CACAGGCTGTAGGGGGCTGCTCCGAAGGCGTCATTGAGCGAGGCGATGAGCGCGTCGCGCTTGGCGACGCGACGCCAAAGCAGTTCCACGCGCCCTTCGCGGTTGCGCCGGACGAGAGCCATGCCGCATTTGCTGCTGCCCGGATCAATGGCCAGAACGGTCTTTTCGTCGGTCATCGGATTCTGTAATCGAGCCTCAGCACATCTCCGGCCCTTGTGTCCGTCCGGGCGATGAGGCGGACATTCGTTCGTCTGCCCATCGATTTGACTTCGCTGACCAGCTTCAGGACGTTTTCGCGTCCAATCTCGCCGATGGCCTGGGGGCGGCCAATGCTGGGGATGAAGCCCGCCTTGAGGACTTTCTCACGAAGAGGGCCAGCGGCGTATTGGGCGATGTCGTCTGCAATCTGAGTTTCGGTCTTGCTTCCATCGAGAATGACTTCATCGCCCACGACTCCCGCCTTGAAGATGACTGGATTCGGAACGACCTGGACTTCGATTGGCACAAACTCATTCCGGTAGGTGTTGAAGAGCGACCGCAGGATGAGAAGGTGCGGCTCGCTGAGGTTGGTCATGGCCTGCATCGCCGCTGAAATCTGCTCATCGGCTGTGATCATGCGGACGTCGGTCGGCAGGTCGATGAAGATCGCATGCTCCTTGCTTCCCGGAGCCTCAACCGCGCCGCGCCGCATGGCTTCGTCGCTGGCTTCAGTAACTGCGGAGAGAAGCAGGCGTCTGGCCTCCGCTTGATTCAGCCGGACGCCGATCGGCAGCCGGCTGAGTTCATCACCACGGTTGATCAGGAGAGGTTGGAGGCGGAGGGCGCTGGCGCTGTTCTGGACGGCGGAGTTGGCTTGTGCGACAAGGTCTTGAGCTCGCTGCAAGTCTTGACGCGCCTTCGTCAAGTCCTCACTGACTTTCGTGAGTGATAAGTTGAGTTCGGTCAGCTTGCGGTTCTGCTCTTCAAACTGCTTTTGATACTCGTCGGTGAGGTCATCCAAACTTTTCTGCAATCGTGCTTTTTCGGCCTGCAATGTGTTGAACTCGACCTGGAGTTTTGACAAATCCTGCTCGCTCTTCGTAATATCCTGCGTCAGCATGAGGTTGCGGTTGCTCAGTTCGCTGTTCTGTTTGATGGCTTCGTCGCGATTGACTTTGACGTTCTGCAGATTCTGAGTCATCGCGGCGTATTCGGTTTTGATCTGTTTGAGCTGGCTCGTGAAGTTCTGAACCTGAGACGTCAGGTTCTTGGTCTGGGCTGACAGTTGCCGCGACTGATCGGCCAGGCGCTTGTTGGCATCCTGCGCCTTGCGGACCTTGTCTTCCTCTCCCTTCAGCTTCGTTTCGGCTTCGCGAGCTTTTGATTCAAGCTCGGGGACCTGCCCTTCCAAAGTGTCGAGAAGCTTCTGCTTTTCCGCGATGTCTCTTCGGAGTTGGGCGGCTTCGGCGCGGGCTTTGTTGCCCTCGACGATCCAGGTGCGGATCGGCTCACTGACCGCGACCAAGACTAAAACGATCAGCAGCGCCGATAGCCCGCCAAACAAGCCTGTCATCAGAGCCGCCGTATGTTTGGGCCGCAGCCTGCCGATGGTCAGACGCTTCTTGCCCAGCTTGCGCCCGAGGAGGTCGCCGGTGTAGCAGAGCACACCCGCGAGAACCACCATCAAGGCCACAAAGCCAATGCTCAGAACATCCATGCGTTATCCGTTCCGACGATGAATCAGCGCCATTCCAAAAATGAGCCCGATCAAAACAGGGGTGAAGCTGGCCGCCCAGACCGGAATCTGCCCGCCCTGCGCCATGATCGACATCACGTTGGTCAGCATCATGTAACCAAAGATGATGATGACCGAAAGCCAGAATCCGACCGCCTTCCCCGACCTATGATTGCGGATGCCGAGAGGCGCGCCGAGGATTCCAAAAACCAGCGCGGCCAGCGGCAGAGTGATCTTGTTCCAGTATCCAAACTCAAAGTTGATCGCTTTGGCGGTGTCGGGATTCTCTTTCTCCAACTCCTTCGCCTGCTGTTCCTTCAGCTGCTCCATGCTCAAGACGTCCAAGTCCTTCAAGCTGTTCGCAATCAAGTCTTGGGGACGAAACTGCGGTTTTTCAATCTGATCCGGCCAAATGCGGTCGGCGCGGAGGGTCTGCCCTGTCTTCACCGCGAAGAGCCTCGCGCCGCCTTCGATCTCCCAATCATCCTCGCTCTGATACTTCATCTTCTCCGCTTCGAGCACGTAGGTGAGATGTCCATCCTGCCCGAAATAGTTGATGATGACGTTGGTGAGGGTCTGGTTCTCGATGCTGAAATCGCGGGCATTGAGCATCGCCACCGTCCTCCCGTCACGCGTGATGACGTGCGAGGTTGGCCTCTCATTCTTGCCGTCGAGCTCGGTCTCAATGTCGTAGCGGATCTGGAATGCCTGCATCGAAGCCTGGGGCACCAGATAATTTCCCGTGAAGAACGCGATCACGGCGACGACTGTTCCAAAGAAGCCGACGGGGAGAACGATGCGGCCGACGCTCACCCCGGCCGCCCGCATGGCCACGATTTCGCTGTTTCCGCTCAGTTGCCCAAAAGAGAGCAAAGTCGCCAAGAGCATGGCCATCGAGAAGGTTTTGACCATGATGGCCGGCATCAGGAGAAGGGCCAGAGAGAGGACTTTGACAGGATCAGCCTTCTGCGACAGCAGACGGGTGAACTCGAAGAGAAACGAGCCCGCCATGATGAGCACCGTGAAGATCGCGACGCCGAAAATCCACGGACCGATGATCTCCTTGAGGATCAGGGTGTCAAGCTTCTTCACTCGGCGGGCTCATCCTCCTGGGGTTCGCTCCTGCGTCGCAGCTCTTCTTCCTGAATCTCCTTGATCGTATGGAAGCCCTGGCCCAGATAATATTTTCGGACCAGATCGTTGTCGCGGTTCTCCTTT
>JAEYWW010000326.1 GCA_023428805.1 Armatimonadota bacterium
TCTTCCAGCCGCTCCATCGGGAGCCCGATCACGTTCGTCACCGATCCCTCGACCTTTGCGATGAAATCCTTCGCACCGCCCTGCAATCCATAGGCCCCCGCCTTGTCCATGGGGTCACCCGTCGCGATATAGGCCCGAATCTCCGCCTCAGAAACGCTCCGAAAAGTCACCTTCGAGCTTTCCGTGAAAGCCACCATTCCCTTCGGCCAACGAAGACAAACCCCGGTGATTACGGTGGGCGTCGCCCCCTGCAAGCTCGACAAAATCCGCACCGCATCCTCGACATCAACCGGCTTGGTCAACTGAACCCAATCGTCTCCCAAAGGCAGAGCCACCACCGTATCTCCCCCGATCACCAACGACTCGGGATGAGAAGCGAACACCGCCAGACACTTCTCCCGGGCCAGCCGCTGCGCGGTCACCCAGGGGTCGGCATCCGTCAGCGCATCCTCGTCCAAATCTGCCGGAACGACGTCAAACAAAGGCACAAGCGAACGAAGCAGTTCCTGCCTCCGGGGAGAGGCCGAGGCCAGAACGACAGGATAGCGGAGCGCGCGGGACACGGTTCGAGAGTCTACAATGCGGGAATGGAATCCTGGCTCCTGATGACCTTTGCCGCGCTTTCGATGACGGGCTGCCGCCAGATCGACGCCCGGCTGAATGAAGCCGCGGGCAAAACGGCAGCTCCCGAGACCGCCCCCGCCCAAGCTCCGAACAAGGACGTCAACCGGGTCATGATCGTCATCAACAAAAACTCCCTCACAAGCCAGGAAGTCGGCGCATATTACCGAGCCAAACGCGCCATCCCCACCGCCAACGTGGTCCTCATCGAATGTTCGGATTCCGAAGAACTTTCCAAGGACCAGTACGACTCCAAGATCGAACAACCGATCAAAGCCGCCCTCAAGGCCTCCAAGAACAAGATCGACTTCATCGTCACCACCAAGGGCGTCCCGATCCGCATTGCCGAGGGCGGATTTTCGGTGGATGCCTTCCTCGCCGCGATGAACCTGACCATCGCGCCCATCGCCAAACTCGAAGAAGCTGATATCCGCCGCTGCACCAACCCCTACTTCACCAAGACGGAGCCCTTCAGCGCGGCCAAGTTCAACATGTATCTCGTCACCCGGCTCGACGGCTACACCGTGGCCGACTGCAAGAAGCTGGTGGATTCCTCCCTCGCGGCCAAACCCGAGAAAGGGCAGTTCTTCTTCGACGAGGCCGACAACCGCAAGGACCCCGCCTACAAGCCCATGCAGGACACCCTCGCCCAAGCGCACGAGGAGCTGAAGAAGCAGGGATATCTTTCGGAACTCGAACAAACCCGCACCTTCGCCGCCCCCAGCGAACCGCTCATGGGATATTCGAGTTGGGGAAGCAACGATGGCGCGTTCGACGTCAACGCCTACAAGAAGATCCGCTTCCATCCCGGCGCGCTGGCCGAAACCTTTGTGAGCACCAGCGGGCGCACATTCAACCCGACCACAGGCGGCCAGAGCCTGATCGCCGACCTGATCGCCTCCGGAGTGACCGGGGTCAAGGGCTACGTCAGCGAACCCTACACCTTCGCCCTCGCCCGCCCCGAAATCCTCTTCCCCCGCTACGTCTCCGGCCGCAACCTCGCCGAGTCGTTCTACAGCGCGAGCATGGTGATCAAATGGAAGGACGTCGTCATCGGCGACCCCCTCTGCTCGCCCTACGCCAAGTGAGCCTGTGGGGTAAATTCATAGATTCAAGGCGACGTGCCCAAGTGGTTAAGGGGTCGGTCTGCAAAACCGTTATGCGCCGGTTCGAATCCGGCCGTCGCCTCCAAATTTCTTTGTGAATCCCTAGCGATTGCCCTTCGCCCGGTTGTGCGTCTGGCAGAGCATTTCGCAGTTCGCCGGGGAACTGTCGCCGCCTTTGCTCCAGGCCGCCACGTGATCGGCGTCCATCTCTTTGAAGTCGTAGATGCGCTTCTTGTTGGCGTTGTCTCCTACCGCGCAGAGCGGACAGTTGGATTTGTCTTTCGCCTTCGCCGCCGTGGTCTGCTTGGTGTAGACCGACTTCTTTACGGCCTCGTCGAAGACGCGCACGTCCAAAAGCTTCGCGTCCTTCTCTCCGCCCAGGACGTATTCAAAGACTCCGCGCCGCTTCTTGACATAGGGATCTGCGTAGAGCTTCTTGACCGCCGCCGCGACCTTGGCCGGGTCGTAGGATTTCTTCCCGTAGGTTTCGTAGAGCCGGCCCCATTCCAGACCCTTCATCTCCGATTCTACGGAAGTGAAGACCGTAGACGCCCAGTCGATCACGGTGTTGAAGTACGTCTTGAGCTCGGTGATGTCGGCGTCGTGCCGATGAGTGCTCATGTAGCCGCCGATGTCGCCCCGGCTCACCCAGTCGAGCGCGCGTTCCAGGAAGTCCTGGCGGTTGGCGCTGCCGCTGACGTAGGCGCTCCACTTGCTGATCAGCGGGCTCCCGGTATTGCTGAAGACTTCCTTCGCCTTGGTCACAAACGGGCCGGAGTAGACGGCGTTCAGCAGCTCCTGCGCGTTCAGCGGGACGCCCGCGATGTTGATCGTCTGGAACCATTCCTTGATCTCGCTCTCCGTGCCCTCGCATTCGTAGATCAGGAGCGCGGCGTCCCGCAGGCGGGACTGGTGGTTCGCGGGCAGGCTGTGGATGTACTGCGGGTTCCCGTTCTCCATGTTCGCGAACTTGCCGGTCATGAAGCGGCCGATGCTTGTGATCCGCTGCTGGCCGTCCAGAACTTCGAACTGGTCTTCGGCCACCTTGTTGAAATAGATCACACCGAGCGGGTAGCCGCGCAGCAGGGAATGGATGACCGCCTGCTCCCGCTTCCCGTCCCCGTCAGCATAGATGAAGTTGCGCTGATATTCCGGCTGAATCGTCAGCTTGCCGCTCAGGCCGAACAGGCCCTTGCCTTCCAGTTCGTTGTAGACAAAGCCTTCGCAGATGTCCGCCACGGTAATCTCGGTGTGGAGATTCGTTTTCATCGCTTCTCTCTATTGCTTCTATCCAGCGTCGAAGTCATTACTCAGTTGGGATTCCTCGTCTAGAAGCATGTTCGCGGAGTGCCTGGGCCAATTCATCGCAATTCCGAATCACTTCCCACACGTCCTGATCGCGAATCTCCGGTCCCGTCTTGACCAAAACATCATCATCAATTCTGACGATCGCGACAATCATTACTTCTTCGGTATTGCTCATTGTGTGCCTCGCTTGCGATGGCGGATGAGGATGCGCTTGTAAAGTGGGATGCCATTAACGACAGGCCCGTTCCAATTCATTGGTTTACCGCTGACAATGATCGGAACCTTGATGGCTCCTGCTTCTTCGCCATGCTCGCCGTTGTTGTAGCTAGCAACAATCTCAAACTGCTCCGGGTTGTATTTGTCGAGGAAGGTGATGGGGACGCCCATGACGCCGGCGTAGTCGCTGGGGATCGCGTCGGTGTAGGGGACTTCGATGGCGTCGTAGTTGTCGTAGCGGTCATAAGCCGTCTTCCCCTTCATCTTCTTGTTGTAGCGCAGATTGTCCGCCATCGTCATCAACTGCAGCTCCTGGTGGCGGCGTCCGTGATCCATGTTGGTGAACCAGCGGACTCCCTTGACGCGGATGTATTTATTGCCATCTTCGTCCACGCGCCAGCCCGCCGCCTGCAGCGGATAATGATCCGGAACCCGAAACTCGCGGTCGCCGCTCGTGATCGTCGGCCCCAGCCACAAACGGTTCTCCTTCATCAGCGGAAAAACCTCTTTGTAGGTGATCGCATTCATGCTCCCGATGATCAGCAGCTTCTTTTCGTTCTGCATGAGAAGCGAAAGGAAATCCCGGAACAATGAAAACGGCGGATTGGTGACAACAATGTCCGCTTCCTTCAGAAACTCCAGACATTCTTGACTGCGGAAGTCCCCGCCGCCCGCGAGCGGGGTTCGGGTGTGGGGGTTGTTCTCCAGAAAATACTTGACATCCTCGATTCCGGTCGATCCATCTCCCGTCCAGTCCTTCACTTCCGTCAGCGTCAGCGCGATCGCCTTCGGCTTCTTGCGCTTCCCATTTCCTTCCGTCATCTCGGGGAAAAGTGCCTGTTGATTCCCGATGGGCGACCCGTCGTAGCTGGTCGCGATGAGCTTCTTCAAACCCAGGCGGTTGAAGTTCGCGGCGAAGAATTTGAAGAAGTTGCTCTCAAACGGGTCGTCGCAGTTGCAGTAGACAACCTTGTCGCGGAAGGTGTCGGGGTCGAATTCCAGGTAGGCCTCGACTTCCTTCTGGATGTCCCCAAACTGCGTGTAGAACTCGTCCTGCTTCGCCCGCTTCGCGTCGGATAGGGTTCGATTCCCAGGAGTCGCCGCGCTCATACCGAAGATTATCCCACACACAGACGGATTTCTACACCGCCCCTCAGTTCGCGCAGCCAATTCTCTCGAGCCCTCGCCCTATCAGGGAGAGATTTGTTCTCCCTCCCCAAGTTGGGGAGG
>JAEYWW010000360.1 GCA_023428805.1 Armatimonadota bacterium
GTGCGGGGCTTGCCTCTCAAATTATATCGGAAGATGCCGCCGCAACCAAGCCAGTCGAACTACTTCAAGGTCCAGCCGCGCGGTGCAGGGGTTGCCTTGAATGGGTCGGGAGTGACGACGAAGCGGCAGCGTGCACCGTCCGCCACAAAACTCCACTGCCACTTGCCAGCGTCATCCTTCTTCAATTCATAGACTTTTTGCGGACTCATCAGACTTTTCCGAACTCTGCCAGAACGAAGCGATCAAACGGCCTTCGTAGACGTCCATGTCCAGCGTTCCCTTCATGCCTTCGGGATAATCCACCGTGACTTCCGATTCCTCCTGCGTCCAGGTGACCTTGTCCATGTCTCCATCGTCCTTGACAACAACCTTGCTGCCAACGATCAACCAGTTATGAATGAGCAGGAAGGGGTTTGCATCCATGCCTCGATAGATGAATACATGGGGATTGTTGACTTCAACGCGCCGATAATTGACGCTTTTGATATTTTCGAATACGGCGTTGAACGATGTGTAGTCAAGTTCAAGATTGACGTGCTCCCGTCCCTTGACAGACCATGTTATGATCTCGCTCGGTCCCATCTCCACATTGGTCTGTTCTTCTGGATCAATAAATGCAAAACTCCACGGCTGGCGAAAAGCAATGGCAAAGTGCTCGCTATTGAAGAGCGCCAATTTAACTTTGCGGAAGAGAAGAGCATCTTCATCTGATCCTTCCGAATGAAAATATGCCTGTCGGTCTTTGGATACGACGATACCGGGGCTTGCCCAGCCAGCGAAGCCCGCTTCGTGTGGGCTTTTCTCCAACTCCATCTGGGTGCCTCCCCCCGTCAGCACGTAGCTCACAAAGCTTGCGGTCACTTAAACGACCAGGATTTTGGTGGCGGTTTTCATGGCAAACCTGGCTGCTGATTATTCCGGTGGGGATGACGAAATGACTTCTCAGCCACCTCAGTCTACTCATCCAACGCGGCAAAGCAGACGCGGTTTCGGCCCGTGTTCTTCGCCTCATACAGCGCGCGATCCGCCTGTTCCAGCAGCACGGTCATATCCCGCTCGCCCTCCGCAGAGGCCACTCCAAAGCAGCTCGTCACCCTCAAATCCGGATGGATCGAACTCCAGTCGGCCTGCTCAATCTTCATGCGGATGCGGTTGGATGCGCCTACGGCGGTTTGGCCGAATGCGCCTCGCATCAAGATCACGAATTCCTCGCCTCCGATCCTCGCCACAAAGTCGCCGTCGCGCACGGCATGGCCGAGCACTTCGGCGAACTTCTGCAGCACCTCGTCTCCGATGGCGTGGCCGTGGGTGTCGTTCACCCGTTTGAAATGGTCAATGTCGCAGACGACCACAGAGATCGGCAGGTTTGGCCATTGCGTGCCCGCCTCCAGCCGCTCCGCCATTTCGTCGTAGGCGCGGCGGTTGGGCAGCCCGGTGAGCTGGTCTTGGAGCGCCTGCTCCAGATGTCTGTCGGCCATTTGCTGCAGGCTCACGTTCTGCTGCGAGAGAAGCTCGGACTTCAGCTTGAGAATCTCCGCCTCGTGCCGTGTCCTCTCCAGGTCCATCTTGCGCGAAAGAAGCTGGCTGCGTCGTTCCGCCGACCGAGTCCGGATTTCGTCGTCCATGTCGCGATATCGCTTGTAATAATCAAACGCCGCCCGGATGTCGCCGACTTTTTCGCAATAATCTGCGAGCCGCCCGAGTGTTTCGCAGACATCAACCATGCTTTTCGAATTCTGGAAGAGCGTCAGCGCCTGCATTCCTGATTGAATGGCGGGGAGGTGCTCTCCCAAAGCGGCGAGAATTTCCGCTTCGAGAAGATGGCCTCGTGCCCGGGTCATGTCCTGTCCGACAAACTTCAGGGCATCCTGCAGGCGGGTCAATCCTTCGATGGCTTCCGTCCTCATCGAAAGCATCGCCTGAATCTTGGTCAGGATTCCCCAGGCTTCCACCGTGGCATCCGCGCCGGATTGCTCGGGAATGATCTCCGCTGTCTCCTGGGCGAAGAGATGGGCTTCCATCAGGCTGGTCTGCGCTTCTTGAACGCGTCCCCGCTTCATCTGATGCTCCGCGACTTGGAGGCAGAGATTGGCCAGAAGCAGGCGGGCCAGGAACTGATCGTGCGGCTGGAGAAGAGCGGCTTTGGTATAGAATTCGCGGGCGAACGGCAGGCCCTCAAGGGGCTGATGAAGCCTCAAATTTGCCAGCCCCAGGCTGTAGTTGAAGCGGGCCAGAAAGTCCGGGTCTTCCAGTGTGGTCGCGAGTTCCCGACCCTCCTCGAAGTAGAGGGTCGCATCGTGGAAGTTGCCAAGCTGAGTTTCGATCTCGCCCAGCAGCCTGAGGCTTGCGGCCTGGCCGGATTTGAGCGGAAGCACCGAAAAGATGGCGAGAGCCTGCGATCCATCGGCGAGCGCTGGTTCGAGATGCCCCATGGAGTAGTGGGCTGCCGCGCGCGCCTGCAGTGCATGCGCGACGAGGGGGCGATCCCCGAGGGATTCCGCTTCGAAGTAGGCGCGATCCGCCAGCGCCCTCGCTCTTTGGGCGTCAAAGAATGAAAGCTGGACCGCCTCTTCAATCAAGCGGCGAATCTCATCCGTCCGACTCATCGTTGCGGTCTCCTGAGCGGCGCTGACATTCACTC
>JAEYWW010000377.1 GCA_023428805.1 Armatimonadota bacterium
CCTCCCATATCGTCCGGGCTGAGCGCGCCGAGTGCCTTGTCCACGAACTCCATCGCGGTGTTGCGATCCTTCTCCTGGACCGAATCCGAGAGGTCCACGATGAACATGGTCGCAAGCCCCTCGTTCTTGCGGCGAGACTGCGGCCCCGTCAGCGCGAAGACGATGAGCAAGGCCATCAGTGCGCGGACGATGAAGGCGAGCGTCTTGCGCGGCTTGGCCATCCCGTGGACGTGCCGCCAGCTCAGAATCAACCCTGCGATGACCGGGATTGCGAGAAGGCCCCAGATCGGATCGGTGAACCTCATCGCCTCATGACCTCCTCGCAAAGAGCAGCCATTCGCCTGCAAGCACGAGCAGGGCCAGGATCATCAGGGGCTTCCAGAAGTCGGACATGCGGCTCGTCGCACTCTGTCCGGCGACGGAGTTTCCACCCATGCGGATGTTCTCCTGCGGACGGATGCGCGATTCGTCTTCGCTCCGCATCTGGACATAGACGCTGCGTTTGCCCCCGGGCCAGGTGACGTCGTATTTGCCGATCTGGTCGAGTCCGCGCACAATGACGCGGCCCGCCCGGCCCTGAAATTCCCGCTCAAATCCCTGCCGCCTCGCCGCCGCCCGTTCTGCGGCCAGCGCGAAGGCTTGGCCGGGCTTGATCAAAGCATCCTGCCCGGTCGCTTCTCCCCCGAGCCAGTCAAGGCTGTTGGCGAGGAAGATGGGGAAGCTGACAGTCAAAGGGAAGTCGGATTCCAGGGGTTCAAAGGCGAGATAAATCTGCCGCTGCCCGCCGTCCTTCACGACAACGAGCGGGCCAGATTTTCCTTCGGCAACGGACCGGGCTGTGCCCCGGGGGGAGATCCGCCGAAATTTTTCGATGTAGGCTTCACCGAAGTCCACGCCCGCGACCACGGGATGGTCGGTTGAATTCAGATACTGAAAATTCTTGCCTTCGCCTTGATCCGTCACTGGGCTGGCAGAAGACTGCGAGCCGAGGGTGAGGACGCCACGCGCCTTGACGGGTTCCTCTGGGACACCATCGAAAATGACAATGTCATAGACACCCTGACCTGAACTGGATTTCTGCTCGTTGGGCGGCACTGCCGCGGCCTTGTCGAGTGTCACGCGGGGCTCCAGAGCGAGGGCGCGTTCGAGGAAGAGATTGCCCCGGGTCACAAGCAGAACACGCAGACTCGCGGAAGGATCGGCGAGCGCGTAGCCGAAATTGTCGCTGGCGAGAGCATCATCAGCTTTGATTTCGATCTCAAAGACCTTCTTTCCAGCGGGCGGTTCGATGGTCTTGCTCCACGCCTTTTCGGGCGCGATGGTGATGTTCTCCGAATTGATGGGTTCGCCGTCGGCCTTGAATGTGACGGTGGCTTTTGCCTCTTTCAGGCCGTAGTTCTTGACTGAACCATAGACCAAGCCTGAACCGAATCCGAATGCCTGAACCGCCAGGTTTTCGGTCGCGGCGCCGAGCTTGCGGAAGAGAACCTCGGCTTTGCCCGCGTTGAAATTCTCGATTTCGGAGAAAACTCCATCGGAGAGCAGGACGATTTTCGCGCCTGTTGTCGTTCCTGCGAGGGCGGCGGCGAGGCGCATCGCTTCTCCCACGTCTGCATCGGCGTCGGTGGGGGCGACCCCTACGAGGGAGAGTCGTTGCCGCGCGGGATCGCTGGTGAGGGGAAAGATGACTTTGGGTTCTGTGCCCGCCAGGATCAGGGCCAGCCGATCGCCTACCCGCGCCTGGGAGATCATGTTGCGGACCTGCCCGAGACCTTGTCCAAAGCGCGTGTCTCCGCCCTCCTTGGCCCTCATGCTTGCCGATCCATCAAGGACGACGACTGTGACCGATCCTGCCAGTCCTTCCTGCTTCATCTGCGGACGCGCCCAGGCGAGTCCGATCAGGAGGAGGGCCAGCAGTTGCAGGACAAGAAGCCAGGAGAATTTGAGCTTTTGGAAGAGGCTGTTGGCGCGGATTTCGTCGGTGCGTTCGGGCCAGAGAAAGCTGGCGGGCACGACCATGTCGCGCCGCCGCATCCGAATCATGTAGAGCGCAATCAGGACGGCGGAAAGCGCCCCGAGAGCCGCGAAGGCCGCTGGATTCAGAAAAGTCACGAGGCCAGCCACCCCTGACGGATGAAGGTCTCGCGCACCAGCCTCTCAAAAGGCTCGCTGGTGCGGTGGATGGAGAACCGTCCGCCCGCCCTCACGACTTCGGTGCGGACTGCATTGATGTGAGCATCCAGACGCTTGCGGTACTCGCGCATCGTTGGGCCATTCGCGGTGATTTCGACAGGCGAGCCTGATTCAGCGTCGATGAGCCGTAGGTCGCCTTCCAAATCGGGGTCCAGATCGAGGTCGCTGAGGACCAACAGCACCATCAGCTCATGCCCGCGTCCCGCCACCAGCCGGAAGCCCGATGCCGCCTCTGGGTCGAGGCCGTCGGTCAGAACAATCGCCAAACCAGCCCGGGCCGAAGACGCGGCGAATGACCGCAGGCCGCTGGAAAGAGATGATTTGCCTTCGGACGCCAATCCCTGCATCCAGCGACAGACTTTGGGATAGCCGGATCGCCCCCGGAAGGAGCGGGGTGGTTCCGGGCGTCCCAGGTTGTAGGGGATCAGCGCATCGCCGCCCGCAAGGCCGGCATAAGTCAGCGCGGCTCCCGCCTTCTCCGCCGACGCCAGCTTGGACGGCTCGCCGAAGCTCATGGACGCGCTGGTGTCCACGAGAAGATGAACCGCCAGATCCTCCTCGTCCCGATACGTCTTCATGATCGGGGTGTCGAGGCGGGCGAGGACGTTCCAATCCAGATGCCGCAGATCGTCGCCTTCCGCGTACTCTCGGTAGTCCGAAAACTCGATGCTGAGTCCGCGCCTTGTGGTCAGCCTCTCGCCTTTGACTCGTCCCGGAAAAGCCTTCGCGGGGTTGAGGCGCAATCCTTCCACCATCCGAAAGTCTGCGGCGGATAGGATGAGGTCGGGCATGAGTTGCGCTTAGACGCTGATCGGGTCCTTGTGGGCGGACTGCACCTGCTCGAACACCTGCCGCAGCACCTGATCGGCGGAGATGCCTTCCGCTTCCGCTTCAAAGTTGAGCAGGATGCGATGCCGAAGCGCGGGCAGGGCCGCTTTCAGAACATCCTCACGCGAGACGTTGTAACGTCCATCGAGCAGGCCGTAGATTTTCCCGGCGGTGATGATGGACTGTGCACCGCGGGGGGAAGCTCCGTACCTGCAAAATCGCCGCGCGGCTTCGCTTCCACCGTCGCCCTCTGGATGGGTGCCGACAATCAAACTCAGAGCGAAGTCGAGAACGCTGGGCGCAACGGGCACTTCGCGGACAATCTGGCGCATCTTGAGCACATCCGCGCCGCTGGCGACGGCCTTGGGCTCGTAGGTGTCCACCCCCGTCGTTCTGGCGACCACTTCAGCGAGTTCTTCCTTGGTGGGATAAGGGACGATGACCTTGAAGAAGAAGCGGTCAAGCTGGGCTTCGGGCAGCGGGTAGGTGCCTTCCTGCTCCACCGGGTTCTGCGTAGCCATAACCAGGAACGGTTCAGCCAAGTCGTGCTTCCTGCCGCCGACCGTCACCGACCGTTCCTGCATCGCTTCGAGGAGGGCGGATTGGGTTTTCGGGGTCGCGCGGTTGATTTCGTCGGCGAGAACCAGGTTGGCGAAGATCGGGCCGCGTCGAAACTCGAACTGCCGCGCTCCCCCGTCCGCCTGGAGCAGAACATTCGTGCCCGTCACGTCGGCCGGCATCATGTCCGGCGTGAACTGGATGCGGCTGAAGTCAAGCTGGATGGTCTGCGAAAGGGTGCGGACGAGCAGGGTCTTGCCGAGCCCGGGCATTCCCTCCAAGAGAACGTGCCCGTTGGCCGCGAGACAGACCAGGACACCTTCGACCACTTCCTTCTGACCGACAATCGTCTTGCCCAGCTCGGTGCGGATGGCTCCAAGAGTTTCTCGGAACCATGTTGCGTGCTCCTGCCCGCTCACTTCTTGCCACCGTCCGAGGCTTTGTCCGAATTGCCGTCCGCAAGGGAATCGAAGTAGTTGCGGACGCGGTCCTCATGCTTCTTCGGCACCTTGCTCTTGCCGAGCGCGCTTTCGGCTCGGTCGGAGTATTTTGGAAGAACGCTGCTGTAGGGAACGCTCGACTTGCTTCCATTGGTGGTGGGAGCCTTGATCTCGACGTAGGTTTCGGATCCGCGCTTGTCGTCGCGTTGACCGCGTGTTGCGAGCGGCATGCCTTCGCCCTTGGTCTTCAAGCCTTCTTCCGTCTTGGTGATCTTTCCGGTGTTGGGGAAGAACGGCTGCGATCCCGGCCCGCTTGCTCCCGGCATTCCGTTGGACATTCCCAAACCAAGCAGCCCCATGCAGTTCGCGCATTGCTGGAGGGTCATCTGACCGCTCTTGAGGGCTTCGAGCATCTCTTCCATCTGCTTCTTCATCTGCTCGCGCATTTCGGGGTCTTCGAGGGCTTCGAGCATCTTTTCCATCTGCTCCTTCATGCGCTCCAAGTCCTCCTCGGTCAGTTCGGGCTGTTCGCCGGGGTTCTGCTGCTGCATCTTCTCCTGCGCCTTCGCCATCTCCTGGATCAGTTTCTGAAGCTCCTTGAATTCCTTGGATTCCATCAGCTCGCGGAGTCCCTTCAAAGCCTCTTCCGAGAATTTGAGCGATTCCATCAGCTTCTTGAGCTGCTCCATCCGCTTCTTGTCGGCTTCGCTCAGCTTGCCTTCCGCCGCCTTCTTTTGAAGTTCAGAAAGCTCCTTCGCCATCTCCTCCATCATCTCGCTGCGCTGCAGCTGAGTCATGTTCAGCATGTCCGCGTTGAGCTCGTTCAGTCCAAGCTGATCGAGAACCTTCTGATCGAATTCCGCGTTCTCATTCTCCGAAGGATTCATGCCCTGCTTCTGCATCATCTCGTTCAGAGCTTTCTGCTCCTCGGGGCTGAGGGCATTCTTCTTCATCTGCTCGGGGTTGATGCCGGCCTTTTCGAGCTTCATCTTTACGATGGAGTCACGCGCTGTCTCCATCTTCTGCTCGACTTCGGCGGAGCGATCCTGGGCGACTTTCTGGGCTTCTTTCGCAAGCTCATTCGCCTTCTGCATTGCCTCTTCTTTATTCAGGCGGGCGCGGCGGACTTCGCGGGCGAATTCCTTCATGTCGCGGGCGAGCTTTTCCTGGGCCTTGGCGGCTTCGCCGTCCTTGGGCTTCTTCTCTTCTAGCTCCTTGGCGACCCGCTCGACTCCAGCCGCAATCTTCGCGGCCTCCTCTTTGGCCTTCTTGGCGTCGGGCGGAAGGATGATGTCGCTGGTGGTGAGGCCGAACATGCCAAATGCGGCGGCGGCGCAGGCCGCTCCAGACATCTGCCATTTGCCGACTTTGATCGGGTAGACATTCGAGGGCTGGACATCGCCCAGCGAACCGGCGGCATCCTGCTCCTGGATTTCCTCGAATTCGGAAGGCTGAATCTTCTTCTCAAGCGCAGTCGCGAGCCGGTCCTTCAATCCAGCGCGGCGATCCAGGCTTCGAGCAACCTGCTCGGCCGACAGGGGCCAGAGAATTCCCGCCGCCATGCCAAGCACTCCGCCCGCGCCGACGACTGCGGCCAACTGCGCCCAGTCGGTGTACCAGCGGAGCGTCCAATCGAGCACAACCCAGGCAAAACCCGCCGCGCCTCCAGCAGTCAGGCCGATGGCGAGGCCCTTCCAGCCTCGGGCCATGCGGACGCGCCGAACAAACGGCTTCAACTTCTCGGACCAGTTCATGACAGTTGGCTCACTTCAATCAGACCGCGCGCGCGGCGTTTGTTTTCACTTATGTACAGCAAATAACCGCCGATGACCACATTCAACAGGGCTGATGCCGCAAGAATTCCTATGTTTCGGGTGAAGAGTCCTGATCCGGCATAAATGGACCAGAAGAAATTTTCGCCCGGATCAGTCTGCGTTTTGACTGAGATGGCGATCAGAATCGGCAGCGGCGCGAGCACCCATCCGATGAGCATGACCACAAAAATCTTCCTCGCGGCGTCGAGATCACTGGTGTTCATGGCGCTCGCCAGCCGGGCGAGACCGAAGATCATGATCCAGATGGAGACGACCCAGCCCATCCGCATCAGCCCCATTTCGTTGAGGGGGTACATGGCCATGACGAACGCACCGAGCATCGCGCCTCCCAGAACCGCCAGCCAAAGGGCGAGGAATGGGCCGCCACTCGCGCTGCCGCCCTTGAAGACGGAGCGCGACACCCACGGACGGTCAGGTCCGTACTTGCGTTCGGCAAAGCTGCTCCAGCAAAGAAGGTGCGGAACGAACGGAATCAGCAGAAGGGAAAGGGCGAAAAACGTCGCGCCGGGAAAATAGCCGTCGGGGTCCACAGCCCCTGATCCCATGCCGCTCATGCTGGCCGACATTCCTCTGAAAGTAGGAGCGGTGAAATAGGCGATGCTGAATGCCATCAGGCCGGCGACCACCAGCCCGGCCACACGGAGGGACTTGGTTTCCGCCGCGCCGTACCGGCTCATCGCCGAACCGGCCCCCAGGATGATCAAACGCACGATCACGAGATGGATCAAGATGGCCAGAAACCAGTTCGGCACCTGGACACCCCAGAGAGTCGAGTGCGTTCCAATGCCCAAGTTCGAGGTGAAGGGGGACAGAAGAATCCAGGGCGGCATCTCCCGGCTTGATGTTCCCATCATCATCGCGCCCATCGCGCTGAAGGAGTGCGTGATGTTGATGAGATTCGTCAGTCCTGAGTAGGCGGCCACCGCGATCAGGCTCCAAAGAACCGCTCCGACCGCCTTGTTCGCCATCATGCCGATGGGCAGGGCGATCGCCGTGAAGACGAGCGCGTGCAGGGAGAGGATCAGATACGCTTCCAGCACCTCCGACCAAGTCGCGCCGCCCAAGACCACGCAGGTAGCGGTCACGGGAAGCGACAGGGCGAGCAGCATCCACACATAACGGTAGCCGCTGATCAGCTTGCCGACAAAAAAGTACTTGGGCGAGACCGGCGCGCTCTGAATCAGCTCCATGGAGCGGCGCTGATGTTCGGAGACGATGGATGTCGCGGTCAAAATCGGGGCGATCAGCAGGACGAGGCCTTCCAGAGTGGCGAGGATGCTCTGGTAATAGCCGTAGAGCAGTCCCTGGAGTTCTGAAACCGAACGATTCCCCTGCCCTTCGATCACGGCATAAGCGATGATCGCGAAAAGGAAGAGAACGAAGAGGTAGATGCTGAAATAGATGGGCGCACGATTGCCGCGAAGCTGGGTGCGGAAGTCGCGAACAGAACCCGCATTGCCGAAATACGACCTTTTCTGCTCCAGCAGCCAAGCCCTCATTGCACGGCCCCGGTCGTCAGCTTGAGGAAGACATCCTCAAGGTTTGCTCCCTGCTCCTGGAATTCGACAACGCGGTATCCCTGGTCAATGAGCATTTTCAGAAGCTCCGCCTGATCTTCGGTGGTGCCCGTAAACTCAACTTTGAGGGTTTGGGAGCCCATCACGTGCGTGTTGACCACATGGGGCTTGCCGTGAAGGAACATTCCGGCTTCGCCCGCGTTGTCCAGGGTGCGGACTTCGAGGATCTTCTCCTGCTTGAGCGCTCTTGCGATCTCGTCCACCGGCCCCACAGCGCGCATTTCGCCCTGTTCGATGATGCCGACAAGATTGCAGAAGTCGGCCAGTTCAGGCAGGATGTGCGATGAGACCACGACGATCTTGCCCATGCGCCCAAGTTCTGCGATGAGCTGCTTCAACTCCGCGCGGGCACGGGGGTCGAGCCCGGAGGCGGGTTCGTCCAGGAGCAGCAGGGTGGGGTCATGCACCAGGCATTTGGCAAGGCAGAGCCTCTGCTGCATGCCGCGCGACAGAGATGATACGAAGTTGTGCTTCTTGATCGTCAGATCGGTGAGTTCGAGAACGTTGTCGATGACGCTGTTGCGCTCGCGGACGGGAACGTCGTAGATCGCCGCCCAGAACTCCAAGTACTCCCAGACCTTGACGTCGTCGTAGAGGCCGAAAAAGTCGGGCATGTAGCCCAGGCGTCGGCGGACTTCCATCGGTTTGCGCTGAACATCGAAGCCGTCGAGGATGGCCGTGCCTGCAGTGGGCTCCAGCAGCGTGGCGATCATCTTGATGGTTGTGGTTTTGCCCGCGCCGTTGCTGCCGATGAAGCCGAAGATGTCGCCTGGCTGAAGCGAGAACGACACGCCGCGCACTGCCTGGAATGCGCCGTAGCTTTTTTTGAGGTTATGGACTTCCAGCATGATGGTTTACGAGGTCGATGCTCCCTTGGGAGGCCGGCCGCCCTGCCGGCGCTCTCCGTCTAGATTTGAAACTACAAATGAAAAACACGCGGCGCAGATGATCAGCCAGACGACCAGTGAGGAGATGATGATGATGGCGGGATGAGTGACACGATTGGTGTCCCACATGTTGAGCAGCTGCAGCAGCCCGCCCACCGGATGAACTCCCAAAATTGCGGAAACAAAGGACGACGCATCTCCGCTTGAGACGGCCATCAATGGTCCAAGGAGCACCCAGGGGAATACGAGAAGGAAGAAATGGACTCCCACGCACGAGAGCATGGCGGCGGATGTGCTTCGACACATCGCGGACACGGCCAGAGTGATGCACCCGTTCGTCAACGAGGCCACTCCGATCAGCAGCAATGAGATTCCCATCAATGCCATGGCTTGACCGAAGTTGTCCGCGCCCTGAATTTCCCCTTTGACGAACTGCACGAGGAGGACGATGAGCATCGGCACCAGAAAGGCCGACATGACAACGAGATAGAAGATGGAGCCACGCATCAGCTTCGCAAACGCAATCTGCGAAGAGGTGACGGGCGCGGCGAGCAGCATCTCAAGGCTTCGCTTCTCCTTCTCGCCCGCAATGACTCCATGCATCACGATGGGCAGGATCAAAAGCGAGATGCCGAGCATGGCGATGAGCATGCCGCGAAAGTCAACGCTCTGGCTGTTCACCATCACGGTGTAAAGAAAGAGCAGGTAGAAGAGTCCGCAGATCGCGCCTGCTGCGATCTGGGCCGGAGACCAGTTGCGCCCGCCAATGAATCGGGCATTCGCCATCTTCACCTCGGCTCGCATTGGGTTCTGGCTCCAGAGGTGCCTCCACATCTCACTTCACTTCCAGGTCGCCGAAGCTGTAGAAAAGTTCCTGCTGCTTGTAGTCAACAGGCTTGCCGATCGGCGATCCTGCTTCAATGCCGCTGATCAGAGCTTTGAGGATGACGGGCGCGGTCTTGTTGCCCTTGAAGGAGGCGCTCACATCAATCGACTTTTCGCTGGTCGCGCCCGGCTGCAGGACGGGTTCGAGGCTGTAGGCGCGCGAGCCCACGTAGACAGAGGCATTGGACATCGTCCACGGGCTGGTGTTCGTGATCTTGATCTTCATCAAAGTCTGCTTCTGCACCTTTGACGCGGAGAATTGACCCGCAATCTTCCAATCCGCAGTCAGGGCTTGGGCAAAGGCGAATTCTTTGAAGTTGAGGTTGGTCACGCCTGCGCCATTGACCGCAATCTGTCCGATGTCGACGACATCGTTCTGGAATGAAGTGTCGACTCCGCGTGGATTGAAGTCGTTGATTCGCACGGGCAGAAGCGCCTCCACGTTCTGCAGATCGAGGTTGTATTTGCCTCCGTTGGGGAAGAACAGTTGCTGCTTGCCGAGGAAGATGGCTTGATTGCTGCCGTGGGATCGCATCAACGCGCCGTCCAGAGCCTGACTGAGCCCGGCCTTGTAGAGTCCGGAGGCGAACATGAAGAGAAGTCCGGCAAACCCGAGGCTGATCAGCGGTGCCGTGAACCAAGCCAGTTCCCCTCTTTTGAGTTTGTTGAGGATGAAGAAGTGGATCGGGACGACGGTCAGCCAGAACGCGCCGAGGATCAGGACGATCGTTGTGGTCGGTGGAAGGCTTGCCTGGAAGGGGTCGTTGGACGACGTCTGACTCCCCATGTAGGGGGTCATGGCACCCCCCGTATAGCTTCCGTAGCCGTAGCCGTAGTCGTTGGTCGCGGAATAGGCGGTCAAGCCGATGCTCTCGCTGTTCCATTGGCTGCGGTCTGTCGCCTCGAAGAACAGAATCCCTTCCAGCAGCTTGGCGCGTCCGGTCCAGGTTCTCAGGGGGTTCTCAAAGATATTGAAGCTCTGAATCCAGACTCGTCCAAGCCCCTTCTGCTGGGAAACGCTGATGATCTCGCTCCCTTCGCGGTCCACCCTGGTATTGGGATTGGGATTGAGGGAGAGGATGCTGATGGGGCCGCCGGGATTCTCCCCCCAGCGGGAAAGCGCTGAGAATCTGTTGAGTGTGTTTGCCGAGCCTGCCTTTGCGGGTAGGAAGTCGCTCCAGCGGGCGTCCTGCAGGAGCGGTGTCGCCGCGCCGCCCGGAAAAATAAGCTGGCCTCCGAGCATGACATACCGCTTGATCGCGTCCACTTCAGCATCGGTCAGCCGTTCTGAGCCCTCGCCCAGAAAAACCGCATCCAACTGGCTGTAGCCGACTCCACGATCTGGGGCGGAGCCAGGTTTGGCGTAGGCGTCGAACACCTGCTTCCCGCGAACCTGGGCCGATTTCAGGAACGACAGTCCGCCAGGTGAATCGGAAATGACGCCGACCGCAAAATTCTGATCGCTCATGTAGCCGCCCCCTCCCCCGCCTCCGGGCATTTCGATTTCGAGCTGCTGGTTGAGGGCCTGGAGGGTGACGATGACCTGCCCATAGCCGCCGTCAGTGGCGGGATAGAGCAGATATTCCTTCTGGGAGCCGCGTGGAACCTCGACGGGGACTCGGGACTGTCCGCCCGCTCTGACGGAAAGAAGGCCCCGGAAATCACGGCCTTCGTTTTGGATGGTCACTCGGAGAGCCAGGACGCGCCCTGAGGGTGAATTCTGCCCCCAGAGTGGCTCTGGAACAACTGTGACATCGTCGGACAGGGCGGCAGAGGCCAGTGAGGCAACGCAGGTTAGAGCTGCGGCCCAACCCAATTTGAACAAGCCTCTTGCCATCACCCTAGCAATAGTATCGCGTCCTGCGGGAATTCGATGCAAGATTTGCCCGAATTTCGCCGTTTTTGGGGCTCAACCGCAATTTTTGGTCCCTTGTTTCTTATGAATCCCTTGCGAATGTTCATTCGTAGAGGGATAATGCGGGCGGGCCTCGGTGTTCTCTGAGGTCCACCGAACCTGGGAGACCGGGTTTATTCGGAGGAGGTAAAGAATGAAGAATCTTTTGCTGATCGTTGCTGCGCTCGGAATCCTGGGCGCGATCGTTGCTGGCTGCCAGTCGGGCGGCGGTGAGACCGGCGGAACCACCACGGGTGGCGAAGCGACCACCACGACTGGTGGCGAATCCACCGGCGAGTAATCACTCCCGGAAGGCAGATCGACGACGGCCCGAGCAATGCTCGGGCCAAGCTTTTTTGAGGCCATCGCACGTGAGTCATTCGCCCCTGAAGGGATGCTCGCAGGCGAATCACGAGAACTTGAGAAACTAATTGGCAGTCTTTGTCGATTGTAAGTTGAAGACACGGCGTTTTTCCGCGTCGGAATAGTTGGGAGAATTTTTATGCAGAAGACAATTTGGGCGAAGGTCGGCCTGACGGCCATGGGAGCGATGCTCGCCGTTGCGAGTTTTGCTCAAGGCGCGGCTGCGGCCGCTCCCCAAGCGACCCTCACGGTGGGCAGCCCCGCCCCGAAGCTTGAGGCGAGCAAGTGGGTGAAGGGCGGTGAGGTCAAGGAATTCAAGAAGGGCGAAGTTTATGTCGTCGAGTTTTGGGCAACCTGGTGCGGTCCGTGCAAAGAGAGCATCCCCCATCTCACCGAGGTCGCCAAGAAATACAAGGACAAGGCCACTGTCATCGGTGTTTCCGTGTGGGAGAACGACCCCGACACCGAGAAGACTGAGTCAGCCTACATGCCGAAGGTTGAAGCCTTCGTCAACGCAATGGGCGCGAAGATGGACTACGTCGTCGCCGCCGACACCTGGGATGGCAAGGTCGCAGATGCTTGGATGAAGGCCTCCAATCAGCCTGGAATCCCCACCGCATTCATCGTCAATCGCGACGGCACCGTGGCCTGGATCGGCCACCCGATGGCGGGACTCGACGAGGCTCTGGGCAAGGTCATTGACGGCACTTTCAATATCGAGGATGAGAAGAAGCGCGCCGCAGAAGAACAGAAAAAGGCTGCGGAAGCCGCCAAGAAGGCCGCCGAAATGGCCGAACTGTACAAGCCGATCGAAGATGCCCTGGACTCGGGTGATTTTGAAGCCGCTGTCAAGGAGATCGACAAGCTCATCACCAAGCAGCCTGAACTGGAATTAGGGCTTGCCGGATTCAAGTTTGAGCTTCTCATGTCCTGCGACGAAGCCGAGGCCTACAAGTTCGCCCGCAAGTTGAAGGATGGCGTCTACAAGGATCAGCCAATGGCTCTGAACAGCCTCGCATGGGCGATGGTCGATGACGAAACTCCGAAGACCAAGCCCGACTACAAACTCGCGCTGGAAATCGCCAATGCCGCCGTCAAGCTGATGAAGGAAGATTCCTACCAGAAGGCGATGGTCATGGACACCCAGGCTCTGGCCTATTTCAAAACCAATGACATCGACAAGGCCATCGACATTCAGACCAAGGCTGTCG
>JAEYWW010000114.1 GCA_023428805.1 Armatimonadota bacterium
GAAGTACGCCGAGCCTTGGGAGCACCTGGCGCTCGTCCGCTCACGCGCGATCATGGCCAGCGATGAGATGGCGGCACGCTGGAATTCGATGCGGGAAAGAACCGCATTCAAACCCCTGCGCGGCGAGTGGGCCATCGAATCCATTGTCAGGATGCGCAGAAGGTTGGAGGAACGGAGCGACTACTCCGACCTCAAGCGCGGGGAAGGCGGCATCAGAGACGCGGAATTCAGCGCCCAGATCATGCAGATGGTTTACGGTGCAGAGCATCCGTCTCTCCGATCGGCGGAAACTCTTCCCGTCCTTCAGGAGCTTGCTGAACTTGACATCATTCCGAGTCAAGCTGCGAGGGAACTGTCCGAAGGCTACATCTTCCTGAGGCAGGTCGAACACCGTTGCCAGTTGGTCAATGACGCCCAAACACACTCTCTGCCTGCCGACCGTGGCGAGCGTGAGTTTTTGGCCCGACGCATGGGATTTGCCGGACTGGGTGTCTTTGAAGCCCGGTTGGGAGTGATCCGTGCCCGCATCCGGCATTGGTACACGGAGATTGCCGGGGAGGCGGAGGACATGCCAGACGATGCGCGGACCTTCCTCCAAAGCCGAATTGCAGACTGGTCTGGCACAGCCTCGTGGATCGATGCCCTGCCTCAGTCCGCTTCCTATTGGAAGGCTCTCCAGGAGAATGAATCCAGCCTGAACAGAATCCAGCAGGTGGTTGAAGAGGCGCCGGGAATACTGACCAAGCTCCGGGATGAGACTGGAGTCACAGACCAGATCATCTCGGGAGAAATTCTCGAATCCTCCTCACCAGCAGGGCCAATCCGGATCATGAAGAGCTGCAAGGAAGAGGTGCTGGCCTCACGCCTCAAGACGGCTTGGGCAAAGATCGGAGCGCGGTTTGCCTTGGATGAGTCCGCGGATTATGGAGCGGAGTTCGCAGACGTTTATGATGCGGCCCTCAATGTCATTGCAAGGGAACACGCTCCTGATCTGACTCTGGTTGCACTCGGGAGCCTGGCTGGTCGATGTCTGACGCCTTTTTCAGATGGCGACCTTGTGTTCCTCTACGATCAGGAGAATATGGCGATGGAAGAGGCAGAGCGGCAGACTCAGACTTTCTTGGGTTCAGTGCAAAAGCTCCGCAATCTTTCCGCGCCTTTCTCCGTCGATCTGCGCCTTCGACCCGAGGGCAGGAAGGGTGCGGTGGCGGTATCGCTGGAAGCGCTGCGCCGCTACCGCAGGACACGGATTGAGGCTTGGGAAAGGTTCGCCTTCAGCCGGCATCGGTTCATCTTTGGCGATGATGATGTCTATCAACGCGGGGCGTCACTCCTGCACGATTCAATCATCTCAGCAGAGGATTTCCAAGAGCTTCTCAAGATGAAGAAGCGCATCGAAACGGAGCGTGTTGCCGCGCAAGATCGTGGAAGGAACATCAAGATCGGCCCGGGCGGAATGGACGACATCCTGTGGGTTGCTCACCTTTGGCTGCTCCAAAGGCCTGATCTGCGGAGGGAAGAGTTCTGGAACCTGCTTGAACTTCTGCAAGCCCTCAACCGGGAGAAGATTTTGGTCACTCATGAAGTCGAGACGCTCGCCGTCGCGTGGAGTGCCTTCCATCAGCTCCGCGTCTCGCTCGCCCTGCACGGGCACCGTGATGCGGCCTACCCCGCCGAGCCGGATAAAATCGATCCTCATCACCCGAATCACTGGCGCGACGTGGTGGCGAAGGCCGCCCGGCATCAGGCCGAGGTGAGAGAAATTTTTGACCGTCAGATCGCACGAATGAATCCCGCATGACCATTTTTCTCTACTATCTCGGGGCGTTCGCGCTGGGCTCGATTCCATTTGGCTGGATCGTGGCCCACCTCAAGGGCATCGACATCCGCAAAGTTGGCAGCGGAAACATCGGGGCTACCAATGTCAAACGGGCTCTTGGCACGAAATGGGGTCTCTTTGTCTTCTTCCTCGACGTCATCAAGGGCGTCATTCCTGGATTGCTGGCCGGCGTGATTCTGACCGGTCAATCAAGCTCCATTTCGATCCCCGACCATGCGGTTTTGGGCGGCGTAGCGGCGGTTCTCGGACATATGCTCTCCCCATTCATGCGCTTTCGGGGCGGGAAGGGAATTGCAACGGGCCTTGGCGCATTGCTCGGCGCGGCTTGGATGGTTGGCCTGGGCGCATTCAGCGTGTTCCTGATCATGATGGCGATCACGAGGATTGTGAGTCTTTCCAGTGTCATCGCCGCACTTTTCATTCTCATCTGCGGTTGGCTGTTCGGGCAATCTCCGATCTTCATGGGTGTCTACGCGGTGATCGTGCTGGTGATCTGGATCAAGCACATCCCGAACATGAAGCGGCTCGCAAAGGGAGAGGAGCCCAAGTTCAGCTTCAAAAAAGATAACCCGGCGAAGGAGGTGGAGTCTGCAGACGACGACCTTTCTGGAACGGGCGAATGAGAATCCCGTCGCGTTCTTCGCGGGCTGTCTGATCTGGCTGCCGCTGGTCGTCTGGATCATCGCCCTGGTCAATGGCGCGATCATGGGCGAGATTGAAGGCTGGCAGTGCATTCTCGGCATAGCCGTGGCGATCGGGCTGGGATATGTGGCGAATTATCCTCCGCATCCGATGCTGCCCGGAGTGGTTTTTGGATTCGTTGTCATCACGATCATCATGGTGCCCTTCCTCCGCGCGGCGACGACGCGGCGCACCATGGCTTTGATTGATCTGGAGCGTATGGAGGCCGCCTACAGCATGCTTCGGTTTCGTCCCGGAAGCGTCGGATCGCAGTTCAAAATCGCTGAGGTCCTCTATCTGCGTGGCTACGGGCGCATCGCGCTTCCCGTGGCAAGGGGCGCGCTGGAGAAGATGCCTGCCGACCTTTTTCGGGAGGAGCACAAGACGTATTCGCGCTGGCAGCGCGAGCTTGGGCAGGTGAACGAACCGGAGACTTTGAGCTGTCCGAAGTGTGGGGTTCCGAATCAGTTGACGGACGTCTTTTGTCGGTCCTGCGGTGAGGCTTATCTGCTGGACTATGCTCGGGGACGCTGGATGCCTGGTAACCTGGCGGGCCGCGTGATCTCGGTCTGGCTGGCGGCGGCCCTGCTCGTCATCGGAATTCCGGCGCTTGCGAATGCGCAGCTGCCTCCGGTGGCGCGGACGATGTTGATTGTTTTGATGGCGCTTGGCGCAGTTGGGCTCTCGGTGGCGGCGTTGTTGAAGGTTTTTGATCGGTGAAGCGGCTGGATCGGTATATCTTAAAGGAGCTTTTTGTGCCGCTCATGACCGGCACGATTGTCATCGCGCTCCTTTTTGTCGCCAACGAGCTGATCCGCATCTTCAAGGACCTCAATATCCAGGCTCTGCCGCCTTTGGTCATCGCCCAATTGGTCATCTATCGAACGCCTCAGTGGCTTGTCCTCACCTTGCCCGTCGGGGTGGCGATCGGGTCGTCGCTGGCGATGAGTCGTCTCGCGCGCGAGAGCGAAGTCACGGCAATGCGCGCGGCGGGTGTGCCTGTG
>JAEYWW010000130.1 GCA_023428805.1 Armatimonadota bacterium
TGGCTGACGAGCGCGATCTGATTCGATCCCGAGTCAATATCGTTGATCTCGTCAGCCAGCGTCTTCCCCTCAAGAAAAGCGGCAAATCTTGGACGGGTCTCTGTCCGTTTCACAACGACAGAAACCCGTCTTTTCATGTCTCACCCGACACCGGACGCTATCGGTGCTGGTCCTGCGGAGCCTCGGGCGACATCTTCAACTGGGTCATGGAGACCCAGAAGCTCGAATTCCGCGAAGCCCTGCAGTTTCTGGCCGACCTGGCCGGGGTCAAGCTCGCCACCTACGACAAGGAGGGGGCGGACAAGCGAAAAGATCAGCTTGAGATGATGGGCATCGCGCAGGCGTTCTTCCGAGAGCAACTCGCCTCCAACTCTGATGCCATCGCCTATTGCAATCAACGCGGATTGACCGCGGATGTGCGCGACGCTTGGGGGCTGGGATATGGGCCGGAGTCAGGCGATCTGCTGGGGCAGCACCTTCGCAAGCGCGGAATCATCCTTGCGGATGCGCAGGAGCTGTTCCTCGTCCAACGCGACGATACGGGGGGCTACTTTGATCGCTTCCGCTCGCGGTTGACAATCCCCATCTACGATGAGCGCGGGCAGTTGGTGGCGTATGGCGGGCGCATCATCGGAACGGGCATCCCGAAATACATCAATTCCGGCGACACGCCTCTCTTCTCCAAAAGCCATCTGCTCTACGGCCTGAATCTTGCGAAAGAGCGCATGGCGAAGACCGGGCAGGGCGTCCTGGTCGAAGGTTACATGGACGTGATCGCCTGTCACCGCGCGGGTGTGACGAATGCGGTGGCGAGCTTGGGGACTTCGCTGACCGAGGATCAGGTCAAGATTCTCAAGCGGTGGTGCCAGGATGTTGTGATTCTCTACGACCGCGATGAGGCGGGGCAGAAGGCGGCGGAGAAGGCGACGGAGATGCTGATGCGCGCCGGCGTCCGAACTCGAATCGCGCTGCCGCCTCCCGGGGATGATCCCGACAGCCTCCTGGAGAAGGAAGGCCCACACGCGGTCGAGAGGATCATCGAGACCGCCGTGGACCCCATCGACCACCGGCTTGCGCTGATTCGCGAAAGATTTCAGCCGGAGGACGAGCAGTATTGGAAGCAGGCGGTCGCGGCTCTTGTCCTGGGCGAGAATGCCTTGGAGTTGGAGCGCAGGCTCGCTCCGCTGGCGGCTGAATATCCGGGAATGCCAGATCGGGCCAGCGCACAAAATGCGTTGAGGCGCATGGTGGGCCAGGCAAAACGCCGACGGGCGCATCATGCCGAGGAGGGGCAGGAGCATGAAGCGCCAAAGTCGCTGGGACGTGAGCGGCAGGGCTTGGAGAGAATTATTCTGGCCGCCATCGTCCACGAAGAATGCCGCGCCATCGCCTGGCCGATCCTGCCTGCTCTTCGCAAATTTGGCTCCCTGCCTGCGCGGGCCGCCTCTGCAAAATTGTCTGAGGTGTTTGGGGCAGCCTCTCCGCAAGGGGCGATTGGAAATTGGATTCACCAGCTCGAAGACGGGCCTGTGATGGACCTGCTCTCCGATATTTTTCAGAGCGTTCCTCCCGATCAAGCCCCGGAAGTCGCCGCAGCCGTGGAGCGGATCAATCGCAAACTGGAGGAGAAGGACCGCATGAGGCTCGCAGGCGAGGCGGGCTCGAATGACGACGCCCTGCTTGAGATTCAAAAGAAGCTGATGGCGGCAAAAGCAGGTTCTGCTCCGGTGCAGAGCAAGCGAACAGTTAGTGATGAGGACGATCCGTTCGCGTAGGGAGCAATATGCAGGCGCAGGATTCAGAAGTCACATACAGCACGGGTGAGCAAAGCCAGTTGTCCGACCTCTGGGCGGAGAAGCCGGTCGCGCTCGTCTTCTTGCGGCACTTGGGCTGCATGTTCTGCCGCGCTCATGTGGCGGAGTTGAGGCAGCACCCGGAAATGAACATCGTCCACGTCTGCAATGGATCGCTGAGCGATGCGGAGGATTTCAGGCTGGAGATGAAATCGCCATTCCCCTTCATTTGTGATCCCGAGGAGAGGCTCTATGACCTTTACGGGCTGAAGCAGGGCGATATGAGTGCCCTTTTCAGCCCAAAGGTGGTGGCTGGGGCTGTGAAGAACCTGCTGAAAGGCAACCACCAAAGCGGAGTCAAGGGAAACCCCAAGCGGTTGGGCGGCACTTACGTGGTTCGTCCCGGCGGTGAGATCGTCTGGAGCCATGTCGGCGGAGATGCCGCAGACATGGCTTCAGCCGAATCGATCAGACAAGCCCTGAACCCGGGGGCATGAAGACGAAGGGCTGGACACGCTTCGGCTCCACCCATTCCGATTCGTCAAAATCGCGCCCATCCCAATGCTTGATTTCGGCGCCAATCTCCCGGGCGATGACAATTCCTGCAGCCGCATCGTAGAGCCGGACTCGCGTGGAGGTCATCGCGCGGAAGGATCCTTGGGCGAAGAGTGCAAATTCGGAGACGAACGATCCGAGGTGCCGGCTGCGGCCAGGCCAGGAGCGTTCGCGCACGGCGCTGAATTCGTTGTGCCCGATCAATTCAAATTCCTCGACCTTGCCAGGGCGAATCTGCGGCATCCGTTCGCCGTTGAGGAAGGCTCCCTCACCCTCCGAAGCCCACATCCGTTGTCCCAGCGATGGGAGCGAGATGACTCCAGCGGTCATCCGTCCACCTTGGTAGAACGCGGCGGTGATGCCCCAGAGCGGGACGCGATGAACGAAGTTGCTGGTGCCGTCGATCGGATCGATCAGCCAGAATCCGGCATCAACGGGTGGTTCGTAGCCATATTCCTCGCCCCAAACGGTGGCCCCGGGAGCGATGGGCGCCAGCTTTTCCCGCAAAATCACCTCAATCTCACGATCTGTTGGGGTGACGAGCGATCCGTCTGGCTTCAACTCGAACTGCGGTTTGCGGGCGGCCTCCAAAGCATAGGCATCAAGATCATCAAAAAGCCCAAGCAGTTGGGAGAGCAGACCGTCGGGAGCGGGCACGATTCAGTATGAGACGGGAGGGGCTCCCGGTCCCAGGGCCTTGACCTCGGGGGCACGCCCGGGTACCATGACGATCCCAAGCGGGAATAGCTCAGAGGTAGAGCGACTCGTTGCCAACGAGTAGGTCGCGGGTTCGAATCCCGTTTCCCGCTCCAAACTCTTTCGGTCAACTAGGCTGAAGGAGTTTTTGTTTTTTTAACCTTGTGCTTCCCGCTCACCTCAGTAAACTCTGCTCATGAGCCTGATGGATGCCATCGCACGGAAGAGGGATGGGCTGGAGAACACAGAAGCGGACCTGCGCGCCATCACGGAAGCGGCGGCGCATGGAGGCGCGCCGGACTATCAGCTTTCAGCTTGGTTGATGGCGGCCTTTTTGAACGGCTTGAACCCGCGAGAAACCGGCTTGCTCACCCGGGCAATGGCAGAGAGCGGCGAGCGGCTTGACCTCACAGGACTTCCCAAGCCTTGGGTGGACAAGCACTCGACGGGAGGGGTGGGCGACAAAACCACTCTTGTGATTCTTCCGATGCTGGCGGCCTGCGGCTTGACGGTCGTGAAGATGAGCGGAAAGGGGCTGGGGATCACGGGCGGCACGATAGACAAGCTTGAGAGTGTCCCGGGGTTCCGCACCGATTTGTCGCCCGAAGAGATGAAGGATCAGGCGCGGCGGATCGGTCTGGCACTGCCAGGGCAG
>JAEYWW010000139.1 GCA_023428805.1 Armatimonadota bacterium
CCATCATATCGGTCGTGTCGATGTTCTTCGAACCGAATTTAAGGCTGGTGATGTTCACAGTCGGGGCCTGGAACTCGCCGACGAAGTCGCGCAGGGTCATCGTTCCGGTCGGCTTGCCGACATTCACGGTCGGACTGAGTACAAAGGCTCCCGAAAAGCCGGAGTCGAACATGGCCGAAACCTGCTTTCCGTTCACGATGCTGTCCACGATCATCGCGTTGTCGGCGATGCGGAAGGGGACTTCAACAGTCTGGTTGGCCTGGGGAGCGGGGGACAACAGCGTCCCAGCCGCAAGCACTGCAAAAGAAATCATGGCTCTCCTGTATTGTACGCGCAACTGTGGCGCACGCATCACCCGCTTGTGTCCTGTATAATTCGTGCGTTAACTTTCGTGAGCCGGCTGTGCCGGAATGAGGGAACTAATCGCATGCAAGTCAAGCGCACTTTTAAAATGGGGCTCGTCGGCCTCGCCTTCCTTGCTCTGGGAGCGTTCGGGTGCAAGCCGCCCGAGCCCACCACAGGCAACGAGACCACCGGAGGCCAGAACTCCGCATCCACCGAACCGGAATCCACAGGTGGCGGCCGGCCAGCGCCGACCTCTGATGGTCCAAAGGTCGAAGGCGATGTCATCAAGATCGGCCTTGTCGCCAGCCAGAATGGCGAACTGAAGCCGTGGGGCGCTGACTCCATCCAGGGAGCCAAGCTTGCGGAAGATGAGATCAACGCAGCGGGCGGCATCAAGGGCAAGAAAGTCCAGATCATCGTCGGAGACACCCAAAGCAAGGCTGAAGTCGGCAAGACTGCGGCAGAAAAACTTGTCGCACAAGACAAAGTGATCGGCATTCTCGGCGAAGTCGCCAGCGGAATCACAATGCCCGTCGCTGATGTCGCCTACGCGAACGGTATTCCGCTGATCGCCATTGGCGCGACCAAGCCGGAGATTTCCGACACCGGCACAAACATCTTCCGCGTCTGCTACACAGACAACTTCCAGGGTCCGGTCATGGCAAAGTTTGCCTACGAGCGGCTTGGACTGCGCAAGATCGCGGTCATGACCGACAACAAGCAGCCCTACTCTCAGTTCCTGAGCAAGTCGTTCTCCGAATACTTCACCAAGCTCGGCGGAACGATCGTGGGCGAGCAGAACTACGAAAGCGGCGCGACCCAATTCTCGGGACAGCTCACCGCGATCAAGGGCCTCAGCCCAGACGGCATGTTTCTTTCGGGCTACTTCACCGAAGTCGGCCCCATCGCCAAGCAGGCTCACCTGATGGGCATGAAGGGCGTCAAGTTCCTGGGCGGAGACGGCTGGGACAGCAGCCAGCTCATCACCTCCGGCGGCGAAGCGATCATCGGCGGCTACTTCTGCAACCACTACAACAACCAGGAGGATCGCCCGATCGTCAAGAGCTTCCTTGAAAAATGGAAGACCAAGTACGGCGGCGAACCCGGCACCACGATGGGAGCTTTGGGCTATGACGCCGCAATGCTGATGTTCGACGCCCTGAATCGGGCCGACAACCTCACCGCCAAGGACGCCATCGCCGCGCTGGAGAACACCGAAGGATTTGCCGGCGTGTCGGGCGACATCACCCTCAAGGGCAAGCATGGCGACCCCGAGAAGCGTGCGCTCGTCGTGGAAGTGACTCAGCAGGGTCAGAAATTCGCGGCGGCCTACGAGCCGTCAGACGTCAAGTAAGCGCTGATGCCGATTGATCCTATGATGCTTGCGGGAGCGATTGATTTCAGCTCGCTTCCGCAACAGCTCGTGAACGGCATCCTCCTGGGTGCCATCTATGCCCTGATCGCTCTGGGCTACACGATGGTCTACGGAGTGCTGCGGCTGATCAACTTCGCCCATGGCGAGGTCTTCATGCTCGGCGGCTATGTCGCCCTCTTCACATCCTGGTCACTCGGCTATTCGCCCGAAAGCGTCGCCACCGGCAAAGTCGGCGACGGCGCGATCGTCAATCTGATCGTCATGGTCGTGGCCAGCATGGTCATCTGCGCCCTCATTGGGATGCTGATCGAACTGCTGGCCTATCGCCCGATGCGGAATCAATCACGCATCGCCGCCCTCATCACCGCCATCGGCGTCAGCCTTTTCGTGCAGTTCGGCGGATAGATCTTTCTTCCCGCTCAGCCGCCACCATCCATCGATGAAAAGGTGATGCCGCGCGAGATGAGAGATTCGATTGAGTTCTTTCTCAAGCCCCCACCAAGCGAACTCCGGGAGGCCGAAGCCTCCGCACGCGCATCCCTTGACTCCACCACGAAAGCGTTCGAGTTGGCCGTCGCGGAGAACAACGGAGACAAGTTCGCGGCAGCGGTCGACGATGAGCGCAACGCCATGCAGGCTTCCGAAGCCGATCTCCGAAATGCGCAGGAGAAAATCCGCGGCAACAGCGTCGCCATCACCCTTCCCAAAGGGCAGCTTCTCATGTTCGGCATGGTTCTGTTCTTAATGGCCGCGCTTTGGTATCTGGTCATGAAGACCAAAGTGGGCCGCGCGATGAGGGCTGCCTCGCATGACTTCGACTCCGCCAGCCTCATGGGCATCAACGTGAACATTGTCGTCACGCTCACATTCATGATTGGCTCCGCCCTGGCCGGGGCCGGCGCCATGATGCTCTCCACCTTCTTCGGAACCCCCATGCAGCCCTTCAGCGGCGTCATTCCCGGGGTCAAGGCATTCGTCGCGGCCGTTCTGGGCGGGATCGGCAATATTCCGGGCGCGGTGCTCGGCGGCTTCCTCATGGGGCTCGCGGAAACCCTCGTCGTGTGGTCAGGATTTTCTGGATACAAGGACGCCATCGCCTTTGTCATCCTGATCGTCGTCCTGCTTTTCCGACCGGGCGGCTTGCTCGGCTCCAACAAGGTGGAAAAGGTATGAGCATCTCCAACCCCGCCACCTCGCCCCGCCCCGTCCATGTCGGCAAATGGACAGGCGCGCGCATCCTCTCAGTCGTCCTGGCGTTTGCGCTCTGCTTCGGAATTCAGTCTCTGAGCTCATATCTTGATGCCTTCACCTTCCGCTTGATTGCCATTTCGGGGCTTTACGTGACCCTGGCGGTCAGCCTCAACCTCATCAACGGCATCACAGGTCAGTTCTCCATCGGCCACGCCGCGTTCTATCAGGTTGGCGCGTACACCACCGGCTTCCTGACCAACCGCTACTTCCAGGGCCAGCCGCTCACGGCGGAAATCTGGATCATAGTCATGGTGCTGGCGGGAGGAATTGCCGCAGGGATCGCCGGAGTTGTAGTCGGCCTGCCATCGCTGAGGCTGCGCGGCGACTACCTGGCCATCGTGACGCTTGGATTTGGAGAGATCATCCGAATCGTATGCCAGAACCAGGAGACGCTCGGCGCGGCATATGGCATGAAGATCACGCCGAAAATTCTGCAGCCCTGGCTGATCTGGATGCTCGCCATCGTCTGCATCGCGATCTGCCGCAACCTCCTGAAAAATGCCCAAGGATTGGCCTTTCTCGCGGTCCGGGAAGACGAAGTTGCCAGTTCCGCCATGGGCGTCAACACCACGCGCATCAAGGTCTCTGCCTTCGTCATCGGGTCGATGTTTGCGGGCATGGCAGGGGCGCTCTTTGCGCACTACGAAGGGTTCATTTCCCCGTCGATGTTCAATATGGAGCTCAGCTTCATGATTCTTACAATGGTTGTCCTCGGCGGAACCGGCTCGATCACCGGCTCAGTCGTCGCCGCGCTTGCGCTCTACTTCATCCCGGAATGGATCCGAATGTTGAAGGGGGCCGACAATCAAGTTCTCACCTTCGCCGGCCCCCTGGTTGTCGCCAGCCTGATCGGGGTGGCGGCCTTCGTGGTCGGCGCACGGCTGATTCGCGACAAGCATCACGGCGGCAATCGCACCAAGTTCGGCCTCTATATGGGAGCGGTTGGCGCGGCCGTGATCGTGACATTCCTCTTCTCGCTTCCCTTGTCTTCCATCCCCCAATTGGCCGCCCAGCGCTTTGATGCGAACCAGCTCCGCATGGTCATTTTTTCGATAGTGCTGATCGTCATGATGCTCCTGCGCCCTCAGGGGCTTTTCGGGCATCGGGAGTTCAGCATGGGAATGCTGCTGCCCAAGAGCTTGATGGGAGGGGACAAGTGAGCGACGTGCATCCGATCCTCAAGTTGAAGGATGCGACCATCAAATTCGGCGGGCTCACCGCCGTCAACAAGGTGTCGTTCGAGCTGAACCGAGGAGACCTTTTTGGGCTGATCGGTCCGAATGGTGCGGGCAAAACCACCTGTTTCAACCTCATCACCGGGGTCTACAAGCCGACCAGTGGCCTGATTGCCTTCAAAGGCCGGCCCATCAACGGCCTGCCTCCCCACAGGATCGCCACCCTTGGCATCTGCCGCACCTTCCAGAACATCCGCCTCTTCACCAACCTGAACGTGCTTGAGAATGTCGTGATCGGGGGGTTCCTCCGCAAGCATTCCAGCATGGCCAGCGCACTCCTCCACATGCCCTCCGCGATCAACGAAACGGCACGACTCAAGAAGCAGGCGATGGAGCTGCTGGAAGTCATGGACTTGGCCGATTTGGCGAACAGCCGTTCGGGCGACCTTTCCTATGGCAAGCAGCGACGCCTCGAGATCGCCCGGGCCATGGCCACCGGCCCGGATTTGCTCCTGCTGGACGAACCAGCCGCCGGAATGAACCCGCAGGAGAAGGAGGACCTCAGCGACACGGTCCGCCGAATCCGGGATGAATTCGGCAAGACCGTTCTGCTGATCGAGCACGACATGCGCTTCGTCATGAACCTCTGCGAGCGGATCGTGGTCCTCGACCACGGCGAAGAGATCGCCGCCGGACCGCCGGATGCCATCCGCAACGACCCGAAGGTCATCGAAGCCTATCTGGGCGAAGCTGTCTGAAGTCTCGCGCGATCATTTGACCGCGTGAGACTTC